>JAURVW010000255.1 GCA_030655275.1 Solirubrobacteraceae bacterium | reverse complement strand
CGCCCGGCGCGAACGTCGAGCCGACGAGTTGACAGGCCCGCACGTGCTTGGCCTCCTGCACGGTGAGGAACCCGTTGCCGTTCGGGGCGAGGTCGAGTCGCGGGTCCTTCCAGCCGGCCGGGTCGCCCTGGACGGTGAGGATCGGGCCGAAGGGCGCGGCGGCCGTCGGCTTGATCGCCGCGTGCAGCTTCTCGAAGCCGGCGACGCCGTTGGCGAACACCACCACGACCCTGCCGCCGTTGGCCACGCCGAGGGTGGGCAGCGACGAGGGCTGCGGGGCGCCGGGCACGCCGGCGTCGACCTGCTCGGGCGCCGACCATGCGCCGTCGGCCTGTCGGATCGACACGAACACGTGGTCCTGCCCGCCGACGCTCTTGCGGTACGCGACGGCCGCGGTGCCGTCCGGGGCGGAGTCGACGCGGATGTCCTCGGAGTTCACGAGCGCGGCGCTCGGGCCGTCGATCGAGATCGTCTGCACGGCGGCGGAGGCGCCGGCCGGGGCGAGGACGGCGGTCGCGGTGAAGCCCGCGATGAGCGCAGCGGCGCGGCGTCCGACGCGCGAACCGGTTCGGGCATCGAGTCGATCCAGGAGGCGTGCGAGTCGATCGGAGCGGCGCATGGTTCCGCGACCGTACTCCCGAAGCGGCTTCGCGCCAAAGGTCTAGAGGGCGCTTCGGATACCGCCGGTGCCGCACGAAGCTTTGCTTCCAGGCTAAGTATCTGTAACACTTAGCCATATGGCACAGCTTCAATCCCGGGTCGACGACGTGTTCGCTGCGCTGGCAGATCCCACGCGGCGGGCCGTCGTCCGGCAGCTCGGGCTCGGCCCGGCCGCGGTCGGTGAGCTCGCGGCTTCGACCCCGATCACGCTGCCGTCGTTCATGAAACACATCCACGCGCTGGAGGCCTGCGGGCTCGTCCGGACCGAGAAGGTCGGTCGCGTCCGGCGGTGCGAACTCGACCGCTCGCGGCTGCGGGTGATCGACGATTGGCTCGCCGAACAGCGGGACCTGTGGGAGCAGCAGACCGACCGCCTCGAACGATTCCTCGTCGACGACGACTCCGAAGGACCATCAGCATGAACCCTGATCTCGACCTCCAGCTCAGCCGCGTGATCCGCGCCCCACGCGCCCGTGTGTGGCAGGCATGGACCGACCCGGCCTCGCTCGAGCGATGGTTCCTACCGGCGCCGACGCATTGCCGTGTCGAGCGACTGGAGCCGCGCGCTGGCGGGGCCTTCCTCACGCAGATGCGCGATGAGGACGGCGCCGCGTGGGGCCCACATCTCGACGGCTGCTTCCTCGCCGCGGAGCCCGATGAGCGACTCGTCTTCACCACGGCGATCGCCGCCGACTGGCGACCGGCGTCGCCGACCATCCTCATGACCGCGGAGGTGACGCTCGCCGACCACGCCGATGGCACCGACTACCGCGTTCTCGTGCGGCACGCCGACCCCGCCGCCCGTGCGCAGCACGAAGAGCTGGGGTTCGAGCTCGGCTGGGGCACCGTCACCAGTCAGCTCGCCGAGTTGGCGGAGCAGGGCTGAACGACGCGGGGCCACGAGTCCGAAGGCTCAGCGGCGGCTGGGGCGTCACCGTTCAGGAGAAACCCGAGCGCCGCGCCGCCGCCGCCCGCCTGGGCGGCGTGGTGCACGTTCGTCGGCGCCTCGGCCGATCCCTAACGTGAATCCCGGCCGTGGGCATGTTTCGCTGCGTGGCCGTCCCCCTCGTCCCCGTCCACGGAGCGCGCATGAAGATCCAAGGTGCTGGAGCGGTGGTCTTCGGCGGTGCATCGGGCCTCGGCGAGGCGACGGTGCGGCGGCTCGCGGCCGACGGCGCGAAGGTC
>JAURVW010000251.1 GCA_030655275.1 Solirubrobacteraceae bacterium | reverse complement strand
GTCCATCGACTGGGCGCGGGACGTGCGCGGCACGGCCTCCATCGCCAGGGCGGTCGCCTTCGACGCCTGCAGGCCACGGATGACCTCGACGTTCGTGAGCGGCTGCAGGTAGCCGACGATGGTCTTGTAGGCTGTGAGCTTGGGCAGCTCGGCGGCGCTGGGCGGCGCGACCTTGGCGATCACGTCCGCGGACCACGGGTCACCGATGGTCGCCCCGGCCTTCTCGTAATCAGCGTCGCTGATCGAAGCGGTGATACCCGCACCCGACTCCACGATCGCCTCGACGCCCTTGGACGCCAGCCTTTTGATGACATCCGGGGTGAGCGCAACGCGACGCTCGCCCTCGGCGGTCTCCTTGGGTACACCGACTCGCATAGGGCGCGGAACGCTATCGACTCCGAGCCTGGCGCGACGGCTCCCATCGCCAAAGACCGACCGTCATGCTCGGATTGCGGTCCAGCTTCTAGCTACGGGGGCGTCGCTTTTGCAGCAAACCCGATGGTTCCGGGCGATTCCGAGGCACGTCCGACGCTGTCAGAGATCCGTCACAGTGCGACCCGGCAGGCTGACCCGAGGGAGCCGTGCCGGCGGTTCTCAGCGCGGCGGGATGACGGCGGAGACGCGTCCGGCGAGCTGCGCCTGGTCGAGCGCGCCGACCGCGGCAAGCACACCCGCGTCGTCCGTGCCGGACACGACCCAGGCCGGGGCGTCGGCCGCGTCGCGAATCGCGAACACGAAGCCGGTTCCGGCGGCGAGCGGTGGGGTCGAGGAGGACTCGCCGAACTTCGCGGCCACCCGGACGTTCTTGCCGGCGGCGTCGACCTCGAAGCCGAAGCCGTTGGCCTCGGCGGCGCCCTCGACGCCGAGGGCGGCCGTCAGCCGGCCCCGTTCGAAGGCACTGCGCAATGCGGTCCACGAGCCGACGTACACGCGGATCACGTTGAGTCCGGCGGTGTCCTGGAGGTTGGAGGTCGCCGACCGCAGGTCGAGGTCGACGAAGGTCTTCTCGAGCGCCTCGCACGCCGGCGAGCCGACGGTCGCGCACTGCAGGCGGGTCGGGATGAGGCGACGCTTCTTGGTGAAGCGCGTGGAGAACGGCGCCGGGAAGAGACCGACGATCGCGCTCGGCGCGGCCGCCGGGTCGCTCACGTCACGCACGAGCCAGCCGATGCGGTCGCCCGCGTAGACGAGGTCCGGCGCACCCTCCTTCTTGAGGTCGACAGCCTCCTTCAGCGGCGCGACGCCGTTGAGGAACGGGATCAGCTTGGTCTCGCCACCGTCGCCGAAGAGGTTCGAGCGGAAATCGCTCTGGAAGCGCGCGATCGGCTTGGCCTGCCGGGCGTTGAGCCCCCGGACGCCCGGGGCGCGGTCGCCACTGGCCCCGACGAGGACGCTGCGGTCGGCCACGATCGCGTCGACGGTCGTCGTGCTCGCCTTTCGCGGCCCGGCCCCGCAGGCACCGAGCGCGACGGTCGTCGTCAGCACGGCGGCCAAGAGGACGAGCGGGCGGCGACGCGGAGCAGGCACCGGGCGAGGTTAGCGCCGCCCGGCTCCCCCACGCCCCACCCCGCGGCGGGGTTGCCCCGACCGGACGCATGAGCGCCGGAACGGTGTGTCGCGTTCCGGGACGACGGGTACCACCCGTACCCAGGGGCCTCGTGAACTAACCGAACACTTGTCTTGCGTCGCGCCGGTCGGTCTGGCAAGGTCAAGTTTCATGAGCGTAACTTCGGCCTGGGCCTTCCCGGCCTCCCCCGTTCCGGCTCCGATCTCAGAGGTATCCGCATGACGAACTTCGCGCCCACCGCCGGCCTGCTGCCGCCCTTCACCGAGGAGCACGAGGAGCTTCGCGCGTCGATCCGCAGCTTCGTGGAGCGGGAGCTCAACCCGCACATCGAGCAGTGGGAGGCCGACAAGTGGTTCCCCAACGAGGTGTTCCACAAGCTCGCCGAGCACGGCTTCCTCGGACTCAAGTTCGACGAGCAGTACGGCGGCCAGGGCGGCGACCACCTCCATGCCGCGGTGCTCTGCGAGGAGCTTTCGCGCACCGGTTCGGCCGGCCTGGCCGTGGGCGTCTGCGCGCACACCGACCTCGCCATGCCGCCCATCAACGGCTTCGGCACCGAGGACCAGAAGCAGCGCTACCTCGCGCCGGCGATCAAGGGCGAGAAGATCGGCGCGCTCGCCATCACCGAGCCGGGCGCCGGCTCCGACGTCGCCAACATCCAGACCTTCGCCGAGAAGGTCGACGGCGGCTGGATCGTCAACGGCGAGAAGGTCTTCATCACCAACGGCGTGCGGGCCGACTTCTACGTCGCCGCGGTGAAGACGAGCGCCGAGGGTGGCCACGGCGGCATGTCGTTCCTGATCATCGACCAGGGCGAGGGCATCACCGCCACGGCGCTCAGCAAGCTCGGCTGGCACTGCTCCGACACGGGCGCGATCGCCTTCCAGGACGTGTTCGTCCCCGACGAGAACCTCCTGGGCGAGGTCAACGGCGGCTTCAAGCTGATCATGGAGAACTTCCAGTGGGAGCGGCTCGTGCTCACGATGGGCGCGATCGCCGGCGCACAGAAGGGACTGGAGGTGACGCTCGACTACGTCAAGCAGCGTGAGGCGTTCGGCCGGCCGATCGGCACGTTCCAGGTCAACCGGCACTCCTTCGCGCAGATGGCGACCGAGCTCTACGCCGCCCGGGCGCAGGCCTACGCCGCCCTGACCAAGTTCATGAGCGGCGAGAACGCGACGATCGAGGTGTCGATGGTCAAGCTCTTCTCGCAGCGGATCTGCCTGAACATCGCCGATGAGTGCGTGCAGCTGCACGGCGGCGCCGGCTACATGTCGGGGCCGATCGAACGCGGACTCCGCGACGCGCGCCTCGGCCCGATCGGTGGCGGCACCGATCAGGTGATGCGCGAGATCATCGGCCGCTCCTTCGGCCTGTGAGCGCTCCACGGTCCGTGAT
>JAURVW010000238.1 GCA_030655275.1 Solirubrobacteraceae bacterium | reverse complement strand
GCCGCTGAAGCCCGCCATCTCGAAAGCCGTGCCTTCCTCGATGATCTCGATGAAGACGAACTCGGGCACCTCCTTGACGATCTCTTCGCGGAACTTCGCGAAGCGCTCGCCGGACTGGATCGATTCGAAGATCACCGCGTGTGGCAGGCCCTCGCGGCAGAACGCGCTGGCTTCGTCGACCGAATTGACGAAGTCGATGATCAGGCTCATGTGACGCAGTGCGTCGCGGATCTGCACCCGCATCTCGCGCCGCGAGGCGATCACCAGCACATGGCTGCCGGCAAGCGGCTGCGAGTTGGTGGACGGCGCGAACCCGTCGTTCAGATCGAGCGCGCTGACGGCTTCGACCTCGGTGCTCGCGGTGCGCGGGAATTCGAGCGTCAGCGTCGTCGATGTGCCTTCGTCCTGGCGTTCGACGACCAGGCCCATGGTCCACGCGGTCTGTTCGAGCAGGCGCCAGGTCAGCGAATCGAGCCCGCGCGGTGCGGTGGCGGCAGCACCGTCGACGAGCTCGTCGACCGGGCGATGCGCGAAGCGGCAGGTGAGCCGCGCCGGGGCCGGCCAGCTCTTGGTCTCGATCGCGAAGTCGATCTGCGATTGCGCGTTCGCGAGCGCCCAGTCGACGGCCGAATTGAGCACGCTGAACAGCAGCGAGGCGTCGACGATCACCTCGGCCGGCTTCAGCGACGGCTTGACGACGATGCCGCGCGCCGTCGTCTCGCGGGCGCGGTGCGCGATCACGCCGTTCAGCACGTCGGCGAGCTGCAGCCGCTCGTGCGACTGGCGGATGCGCCCCGAGGCGAAGCGGGTCAGCTGCTGGCCGATCATGCCGGCCTGGCGCGCGGCGTCGACCTCGTCGCGCAGGGCGCGCAGGCCCTGGCGGTCGATCTTGCCGGTGCTGGTCAGCGTGACGATGCGTTCCAGCGCCGCCGTCAGCGGCATCGCGATCTCGGCCCCGATCTGTGCCACCAGCTGGTGCCAGCGCTCGCGGTCGGCGGCGATGTGTTCGCTGGTCAACGCCAGCTCGGCGACTGGCGCGGCCGGGGTGCGGCCGATCTCGGACATGTCCATCTCACTTCCTTGGTTCTTTTTCGCTCGGCGCGATGCCGGGGTTGCGGCGGAGCGACTTTGATTTACCACCGGCCACAATCGTTGGCAATCGGCGTCGGCGCGAGTTTCCGCCGCGTCGGCGCAACGCGCCAGAGC
>JAURVW010000232.1 GCA_030655275.1 Solirubrobacteraceae bacterium | reverse complement strand
GATGGTAATGTATCGCGGCACGACCGGCGGTGCGGAGCTTGCTGCTGCTTTGACGACTTCGCGCTCCGAGACTTTCTTGACCGGCGCGGGTCTTTTTTTATTCACCCAATCAACCAAAGATTCTTTCGTCATGCCGCGCTGCTTTTCATTCGAGAAATCGCTGTCATCATTTTCTCCTCGTTGAGGGGGACAGTAGCGGGTCCGAAACGACGACGCCACGCTTTGCCATCCTCAGCTTCATGCGCTCGCACATTTTTAAGAACTCTGGATCCACCTTCCACCGCTGGGCAAGCTGCCGAACTACGCGGTTGTCGCCAGGCGGATTGGCTTGCAGCCATGCCTTGCACTCATCCAGATCGTAGCGATGCGATCGCGTGCCGACAGGAGTGTATGGCAGTCCGATCTGCTCAAGCCGGCGGACTGTGGACTCACTCACGCTGAGCTCAGCGCAAAGCTGCTGTTTATTTAGCATACCCATTTTAAAACTCCACTCTATTTCTTCCTCCGGTCTTGGCACGATAGAGCGCTTGCTGTTGCTTGTCCAAGATGACGAAGGGCCGGATGAGATGCTATGGCTTTCCCAACAATTCGCCGATGAAATCCTGCAAGTGTTGACGACGTTGTCGACGTCTCAAGAGGTGGTCGCATGAGCCGCCATCCCATGCAGACTCTAGCGCAACCGTTCTCGTGGGTTCCGACAGAGCTAGGCTACGGTGATCGCGGTCGTGTAATTATGTAGGAATAAAGCGAGTGTGGTGCCAAGGTTTGCTTGGCGCCACTTCGTTTATGCACCTACGCTACTCACTAAGTAGGGAAAGTTCCATGCACATTACGAAAGCCGAAGGGGAAACGTCAGCGCGTGTTTTTGAGCACTCACCAGATACGTCCCAAACTGTGCATCGCTTATGAACCAATGCGGTCAACAGGGCGCATAGAAAGAAGATTTTTGGACCGAAAGGAAGCAGCACAGTCTTATGAGTTGTTACCAAGACGGACACCAAGGATTCCAATGTCGCCAGTGTTTGTAAGGGCGAGTGCACAGAGT
>JAURVW010000223.1 GCA_030655275.1 Solirubrobacteraceae bacterium | reverse complement strand
TGCTGAGTTTTCAAGGACCGCCGCGCTCACTCAAAACAAGGGGATACCCTGCTCCAGTCTCCGCGAAGGAGTTCCAGCTCGATCTTCGGGCCATGACGCTTACGCATCTAGCTCGCCGAAGTGGCCGGGCAGTGGACTGTATCAGACCTCTGCTCGGACCGGACTTGCCGGGCGACTGCGCCTCCGCCGGAAGCAGTGGGCAGCGCCCGAAGGAAGATACACAAGGCCAGAACGGCGTGCAGCCTCCCTAGCCCACTTTGGGCGCCGAAACAAGGGTCCGAGCGCGCAAAACCCCAGAGTTCACGGGGTTCTCACAAGTTCAAACTTTTTTCGCGATCCGTCCAGATCGGGGAGGGTTGCGCCCTGCGGCCCTTGACAACCGGGTTTTCACCCGACGCGGATCCGCGCGAACCGGCGCTTTCCGAGCTGCAGCACCCGCCCGTCCAGACTCGCGGCGTCCACGTCCAGCGGATCCCCCGGAAGGACCTCACCATCGCGTTTGACGGCGCCCTGGGTGAGGAGCCGGCGCGCTGCGGACCTGGACTCGCCGAACGCGGAGGCCAGGACTGCGGGCAGATGGGCGTCCCCTGGGGGAATGCTGACCTCGGGGATGTCGTCCGGGAGTTCCTTGTCGACGATCACCTTCTGGAACGCGGCGGCTGCGGCCGACGCGGCCGCCTCGTCGTGGAAGCGCGTGACGATCCTGCGAGCGAGGTCGTGCTTGGCATCGCGTGGCCCCATCCCCTCCGGCAGCCCCTCTCCCAGGAGGAGGTCGTAGTACTGGGGCATCGCCGAGTCCGGAAGGGAGAGCACCTTGCCGTACATCTCCCCCGGCTCGTCGCGCACGCCGATCTGGTTCCCGAGCGACTTCGACATCTTGCGCTCGCCGTCGAGTCCCACGAGGATCGGCATCGTAAGCACGGACTGCTGGCGCACCCCGTAGGCCTTCTGCATGTCGCGGCCGAGCAGGAGGTTGAACTTCTGGTCGGTGCCCCCGAGCTCGACGTCGGCCTTGATCGCCACCGAGTCGTAGGCCTGCATCATCGGATAGAGCAGTTCGAGCATCGTGATCGGTCGGTGGGCCTCGTACCGCTTGGCGAAGTCGTCTCGCTCGAGCAGCTGCGCGACCGTGGTGGTGCGCAGGAGTCCGAAGAGCTCCGCGAGGCTGAGATCGAGCCAGTCCGAGTTGCGGACCACCTCGACCCGGTCCGGATCCAGGACCTTGAACGCCTGCTCCTGGTAGGTGGCGGCGTTCGCGTCGATCGCGGCGTCGTCGAGGACGGGGCGGGTGGTGTCGCGGCCCGACGGATCACCCACGCGCGCGGTCATGTCGCCGATGAGCAGCACGACGTGGTGGCCGGCGTCCTGGAGCTCGCGGAGCTTCTGCAGGACGACGGTGTGGCCGAGGTGGATGTCCGGAGCCGTCGGATCCAGACCCATCTTGCACCGCAGCGGCTGTCCTTCCTCACGTGCGCGCGCGAGTTGCCTCGCGAGGGCGCCAGCCGGAAGGGCGTCGGCGACGTTCCTCGTCAACCACGCCACGGTGGCGCGGTCGTCGTCGGTGGGCTCGCGGTGGGGTTCGGCCATCGCGTCCAATGGTAGAGTCCAGCCGCTCCCGCAGGCAGGCCTCCCCCACTCCGGCCGCCGCTCGAAGCGCAGTCATGTCACGCAGCCGTGAACCCAACACGCGGACGCGGATCAAGTTCCTCCGGATCTTGTTCGTCGCCGCCGGTCTTCTGTTCCTTTCGGGGATCTCCGTCCTCTTCGGGATGATGATGGCCGTCGCCCCGCAGGTGAAGCGTCTCTCCAATAACACGGAGTTCAAGACCGCGCAGAACTCGACCCTCACCGATCGCGAGGGCAACTTCCTCGCGGAGCTCACCTCCGACGAGGGCCGCGTGATCCTGCAGGCCAAGGACATCGCGCCCGTGATGAAGCAAGCCGTGGTCGCGATCGAGGACAAGCGCTTCTATCAGCACAAGGGCGTCGACCTCCGCGGCGTTGGCCGCGCCCTCGTGCGCGACGTGACCGCCGGCGGCGCCGTGGAGGGCGCCTCGACGATCGAGCAGCAGTTCATCAAGGTCGTCTCGAAGGCTCAGGACGAGCGCACGTACTCGGCGAAGATCCGCGAGATCGCGCTCGCCTACCACCTGTCCCACAAGTGGTCGAAGTCGAAGGTCATCACCGAGTACCTCAACTCGATCTACTACGGCAACGGTGCCTACGGCATCGAGTCGGCGGCGCGCACCTATTTCAGGACGGACGGCGAGTTCCAGGACTGCGGCACCCGCAAGGACCCGTGTGCCAAGCATCTGCGTCCTGCCCAGGCCGCGTTCCTCGCCGGCATCATCAACTCCCCGACGATGTATGACCCCGTCACGAACCCGATCAAGGCGCAGCAGCGCCGTGATCTCGTCCTGCGCAACATGCGGGCCCAGGGCATGCTCGACCCGGTCGCCTACGCCGACGCCCTCGCCGAGCCGATCCCGGCGCCCGAGTCGGTGCAGCCACCGCGGGTGCGCATCAGCACCGAGGGGTCCGGCTACTACGTCGGCTGGATCTCCGCGCAGCTGACCGAGATGCTCGGGCCGCGCACCGCGTTCGAGGGCGGCCTCACCGTGAAGACGACGCTCGATCCCAAACTGCAGAAGTCGGCGGAGGATTCGATCGGCGCCTGGCTGAGCGGCATCGGGCCGTCGGCGGCGATGGTCGCGATCGACAACGGCACCGGTGAGGTGCGCGCCATGGTCGGTGGTCAGGACTTCAACAACAAGCCGTTCAACCTCGCGACCCAGGGGCGCCGTCAGCCTGGGTCGTCGTTCAAGCCGTTCATCCTGGCCGAGGCCATCAGGGACGGCATCTCGCCGAACTCCACGTGGGAGTCGCGCAAGCGCGAGTT
The DNA here is from genome assembly GCA_030655275.1 of Solirubrobacteraceae bacterium. Taxonomy (GTDB): domain Bacteria; phylum Actinomycetota; class Thermoleophilia; order Solirubrobacterales; family Solirubrobacteraceae; genus JAGIBJ01. The sequence goes on along the minus strand of JAURVW010000223.1, from coordinate 866 downwards.
CACCATCAGCAAGAAGACCGGCGAGAAGTTCACGGTCAACAACTACGACGACAACTACTCGGGGATCACGACGCTCGCCAACGCGACGGCCTTCTCCGACAACGCGGTCTTCGCCCAGGTCGGCATCAAGGTCGGGACGAAGAAGGTCGCCAAGCTCGCCAGGGAGATGGGGGTCCGCACGCCCGTCTCCTCGAACCTCGCCATGACCCTGGGCGGCCTCAAGACCGGCGTCACCCCGCTCGACATGGCCCACTCCTACGAGACCTTCGCCACCGGCGGCAAGCGTATGTGGGGCACCCTCGGCGCCCCGAACGAGGGCCCGATCGGCATCAAGTCCTACAAGCCGAAGGACAAGAACAACCCCGACGCCGTCAAGGAGACCGACAACGAGCTCCGCGAGAAGCGCGTGATTCCCGATGGCGTCGCCCGCCAGACGATGGGCGTGCTCACGGGCGTCGTCCGGGTCGGCTCGGGCAAGGTCGCGGCGATCCCCGGCCATACGGTCTGGGGCAAGACCGGCACGACGGAGGACTACGGCGACGCCTGGTTCGTCGGCTCGACGGAGGACCTGACCGTCGCCGTGTGGGTCGGCTATGCCGACGAGACGAAGCCGATGCTCACGGAGTACCGCGGCGAAGCGGTCGCCGGCGGCACCTACCCGGCCCAGATCTGGCACACGTTCATGCTCAAGGCGCTCGACATCGAGGCGGCGCGGCGGGACAAGGTCTGCGAGCAGAAGGCCAAGACCAAGAACCCGTGCAAGGAAGACGTGAAGCCGACGACGCCGGAGATCGACGAGAGCCTCGGCGGCACGGGCTCGAGCGGCAGCGCGGGCACGACCCCGAGCTCGGGCACCGCGGGCTCGG
>JAURVW010000217.1 GCA_030655275.1 Solirubrobacteraceae bacterium | reverse complement strand
GTCCATTTCGATCTCGTCGCCCTCGCGCTCGCGCCGGCGCAGGCTGCGGGCGCGCAGTGTCGCCTTCTGCAGCATCAGCGTCAGCCGGCGCTGCGCGGTCGGGTCGACCCACGCAGGCGCACGGGGCGCGGTGATGGCGGGTTGCCGCTCGTGCACCGTGCACCAGTCCGGCCTCAGCCTGCCGATCAGCCGGTCCCACTCCGGATAGCGCCACTGCACCGGCGCGGGCAACGTCGCGTCGGAAGGGCCTTCGCTCAGGCGCGCCGCGGCCGGCACGGGTTGCGCCTGGCCGTCCTGCTCGCCCGCACCGCCCTGCCAGAGCCAGCGGTTGTCGTCGCGGTAGCTCGGGCCGGGCCGGTACATGCGCGCGTTGAAGGCCATGCGCATCTGGCCGATGTCGTGGCCGAGGGCCGACGCCAGCCCGCGCAGCGCGGCCGGCTGCGCCTGGGCCAGCACCTCGCCGCCGCCGTCGAGGTAGAAGCGCGCCCTGCCCTTGCGCACCCAGGGGTGCGGGTCGTCGTAGGCCGGGTCGACGAGGCCACGCGCGAGCCGCAGCATCAGCGTCTCGAAGTCGTCGCCATCGGCCGGCGTGGCAGTGTGCAGCGGCGCCCAGAGCCGGCGCAGGCCCGGCAGCTCGCGGCAGGCCAGTGCCTCGACCCGCGCGTCTTCGAGCAGGCCGAGCAGCGCCTGCGTGATCGGCGCCGTGCCTTCGCGCACGAACACGCGGCGCGAGAACACGATGTGCGCCGCCGCATGTGCCGCCGCAGCGCTGTACCAGTGGCCGATGCCGGTGGCGTCGTACCCGTCGGGCGCGGGCGGCAGGTGCACACCGCCCTCGGCCAGGTACGGCTCGCCTCCGGCCACGTGCAGCAGCGGCGGCGCCACGTTCCACAGCAGGCGCAGCCACGCACCGAGCGGCAGGCGCAACGCGGCCAGTTGCGCCGCGTCGCCGCCGGGCGCATGCACGCGGTCGAAGAACATCGCGCTCAAAACGAAGCGTCCACGGC
>JAURVW010000216.1 GCA_030655275.1 Solirubrobacteraceae bacterium | reverse complement strand
GCTCTTCGATGGCGCCAAGACCGCCAAGCTCCTGGAGTACGTGAAGCGGGGCATGACGCCCATGGAGATTTCCAGACAGATGGCACCAATTTCGCGCGCGTCCATCTATAACAAGCTTGCGGAATTGGGTATCCGGAAAGTGAGCAATCAGTACTCAAGCACCCCTTGATGCCTTGATGCGGCCAACAGCGCTTTAGAAGAAACGTTGGCATTCCGGCTACATTCGGTGCGCAACTCACCGACCAAGCATGCCCAAGCACGTCAATTCCGCGTCGCGCCTGATCTCTGTCATCAGTACCGCCGCTCGTTCCAATGCTCAACACGCCTATCAAGCTTGGGCTGAAGCCTTAGGAGTGCCCCAAGATCAAAACCACTTTACGGCGCTAGGAGTTTTTGAGCGGCTTCTGTGGGTGCAATCAGAAATTGACGCGGTGCGGGCTGGCATGAAGATTCGCAACTACAGCGAAAGTCTCTACGAGCCCGCTATCTCGCGCGTTCAAAAAGCATTGCAACCGCTTCAGCTTGGTGTCGCTTGGCAAGGCAACGGGGCAAGCCAAATAACCGGAGAGGTTCTAAACGCTCTTGGGTTCTGCGCTGAAATCCTCCCCGACGAAGAAGCCGAGCTTTCGCAAGACGATTTAGCGTCGATTCGCGCACTGATCACAGAGATAGAGGCGCTGCTCGAGACTTCAACACTGCCGCAAGTATTGAGAATTCTTCTTGGGCATCATCTTGATCTGATTCACACCGCCTTGGCGCGATACCCAGTGAATGGCATAAGCGCCTTGCGAGACGCCGCTTGGACCGCTACTGGCGAGATGTTGTATTTGAAAAAACACAAGCTCGCTGATGGAGAGGAAGACTTTTCGGCGCGGCCAGAAGTTCAGAAGCTAGAGAGCATGTGGGACACGGTAAACACTACCGTGGATGGCGCGGCAAAGGTCGCAAGCGTTTATGAGCTTGGCTCTACGCTATACAAGGCTGCACAGGCGCTGCTCAACGGCCCCTCGTAGAAAACCCTCTGTTCAATCAATCAAGGTATTCCACGTC
>JAURVW010000206.1 GCA_030655275.1 Solirubrobacteraceae bacterium | reverse complement strand
CCGGGCTCGGCGACGACGACCACGCCGCCCAGCTCGCCGGCGCGGCCATCGTCTCCGACCTCGCCGTGGTGCTCGACGCCGACGGCCTCGCGCCGTATGCCGGGGAGCCGGAGCGGCTCGCCCGGCCCGCGCCGCTGATCATCACGCCGCACGCCGGCGAACTCGGCCGACTGCTCGGGGTCACGTCCGCCGAGATCGGCGAGGCCCGCCTGGACCGGGCGCGCGAGGCCGCGCGCCGATCCGGCGCGATCGTGGTGCTGAAGGGCGACGACACGATCATCGCGCTCCCGGACGGCCGGGCTGCGGTCAACGACCTCTCGGCTCCAGCGCTCGCGACCGCGGGCACCGGCGACGTGCTCGCCGGCGCGATCGGCGCGCTCCTGGCCACGGGCATCGATCCGTGGCTCGCCGCCTGCGCGGGCGTCCGCCTCCACGCGCGGGCCGGCCGGCTCGCTGCGGCGGCCGTAGGCGGGACGAGCGGCGTGGTCGCGCTCGATGTCGCCGAGCAGCTGCCGGCGGCTCGCTCGCTGGCGCGTCCCGTCTGACGGCCGCGGCAGCGCCTCTCCGGGGTACGTCCCGGCGACGCGGCGCGGGGACTCGGCTGCGCGGGACCGGGCCGATACGATCGATCCATGCCGGACGTGCCCAACCCTTCGTCGCTGCGCCCTCGCGCCGAGCGCGCCAGCGCCCGCGTCGATCGGTCCGCGATCGCGGCGAACGTGGCCAGGATGGCCGGCGAGGCGCCGCGCAGCGCCCTCTGTGCGGTCGTGAAGGCCGACGGCTACGGCCACGGCGCCGTCACCGCCGCTCACGCCGCCCTCGACGGCGGCGCCACCTGGCTCGCCGTCTCCACCGCGACCGAGGCCTCCGAGCTGCGTGCAGCCGGCATCGACGCCCGCCTGCTCGTGATGGGTCCGCTGACCGCCGAGGAGCTCAGGGAATCGCTCGACGCCGACGCCGACGTGGTCGCCTGGACCGACGCGCTCCTCGACGCGGCCTCCGCGCTGGGGGGAGCCAGAATCCATGTGAAGTACGACACCGGCATGGGCCGCCTCGGGACCCGCGACCCGGAGAAGGCGCTCGGCCTGCTGCGCCGCTGCGTGGAGACGCCCGGGCTCCAGGCCGCGGGCCTCATGACCCACTTCGCGACCGCCGACGAGCTCGGCGACCGCTTCTTCGGCGAGCAACTCGCCCGCTTCCTGGACTGGCTGCCGCAGGCGAAGGCCATCGCGCCGGAGGCCGTGGCGCACGCCGCGAACTCCGCGGGGATCCTCCGCGACGATGCCTGCCACCTCGACATGGTCCGGCCCGGCGTCTCGATCTACGGCCTCGACCCGTTCGGCGCCGATCCGCGGCCGCGCGAGCTCACGCCCGCCCTCACCCTGAGCGCGTCGCTCGGGGCCGTGCGGCGCGTGAAGGCGGGGGAGACCACCGGGTACGGACGCCGCTGGGTCGCCGACGACGACGGGTTCATCGGGATCATCCCCGTCGGGTACGCCGACGGCTGGCGCCGCGGGCTCACCGGCCGCGCCGAGGCCCTCGTCGACGGCCGCCGTCGCCCGCTCGTGGGCACCGTGAGCATGGACAGCGTCGCGGTCGACCTCGGCCCCGAGCCGGTCGCCGTCGGCAGCGAGGTCGTGCTCATCGGCGCGCAGGGCGACGAACGCATCCTCGTCGAGGATCTCGCCCGCACCCTCGGCACGATCAACTACGAGATCACCTGCGGCCTCGGGCCTCGGGTACCGCGCCGGTGACGGCGAGCGCCCCCGGCATCGAATCCGCGACGTACGAGGCGACGCGCCTGGCTCTCGCCGTCGCCGACGAGGCGTCGCCGGGTCGCGTGTGGCTGGTCGGCGGGGCCATCCGCGACGTGCTGATCGGCGGGGTCGCGCCCCTCGATCTCGACCTGGCCGTCGACGGTGATCCGTCGCCGGTCGCCAGAGCCGTGGCCGATGCCCTCGGCGCCCCGCGCTTTCCGCTCTCCGACCGCTTCGGAGGGTTCAGGGTGACGGCGGCGGGTGGCGTACAGGTCGACGTGATGCCGCTGCACCCGGACGGGCTCGAGGCCGACCTGCTCAGGCGCGATCTCACGGTCAACGCACTGGCGCTTCCGCTCGGCGCCGCCGGTGCCTGGCCCGCCTTCGACGCCGGCGCGCTCATCGACCTCACCGGAGGTCGCGCCGACCTCGCCGCTCGCGTGCTGCGCGTCTGCAGCCCGTCCGCGCTCGAGGAGGATCCGCTGCGCGTCCTGCGCATCTCGCGCGCCGAGAGTGGGGGACACTGGACCGTCGACGGTGAGACGGCGCGCCTCGCGCAGCTCGCGGCGCCCGCACTCGCGAGCGTTGCCGGCGAACGGATCGGGGCTGAGGTCCGCGGCATCCTCTTCGGTCCGGCTCCGCTCGACGGCCTGGCCTCGATGCGTCGTCTCGGTGGACTCGAGGCCGTCCTCCCGGAGATCGCGGCGCTCGACGGCGTCGGGCAGGGGCCGTACCATCACCTCGACGTCGGTGGCCATACCCGAGAGGTCCTGGAGTACGCCGTCGCGCTCGAGACCGATCTCGCGAGCTTCGTCGACGACGCCTCGGCAGCCTGGTTCACCGCGCACCTCGACGACGAGGTGGCCGGCGGCATGACCGTGCGCGAGTGCCTTCGCCTCGGAGCCCTGCTGCACGACGTCGCGAAGCCGCAGACCCGTCACTGGTTCGCCGAGCGCGAGATGATCGGCTTTCCCGGCCACGACAAGGCCGGGCGGGTCCTCGCCGCCAAGATCCTCGAGCGCCTTCGGATGCCGCGGCGCGTGATCAAGGTCGTCCAGGGCCTCACGCTCCACCACCTCCGCCTCGGGTTCCTCGTCCACGCCCAGCCGCTCGACCGCGGCGCCGTCTACGACTACCTGCGCACCTGTGAGCCGGTGGAGGTCGAGGTGACCGTCCTCGGACTCGCCGACCGCCTCGCGACCCGCGGCCGCCGCGCCGAGCCCGCGATCGAAGCCCACGCGGCGCTCACCCGGCTCATGCTCCCCGAAGCGATCAGCTGGCGTGAAGCCGGCGGCGCACCCGAACCCCTGCTCGACGGGACGGCCCTCGTCGACCGCACGGGTCGCCCCCCGGGCGCGTGGCTCGCCGGTGCGCTCGAAGCGCAGCGCCGCGCTCGCTACATCGACCCCGATCTCACCGAGGACGGGGCTCTCGCCGTCGCCACCTCGGCCGACGACGCCCGCTGAGGCCCACCCACGCCGCCGAGCACGCGGCTAGCCTGCGGCTGTGCCCGACGACTGCATCTTCTGCGCCATCGTGAGCGGAGACATCCCCGCTCAGAAGATCGACGAGGACGACCGCGTGATCGCCTTCATGGACATCAACCCCGCCACGCGCGGGCACGTGCTCGTGATCCCGCGGGTCCACGCCGAGAACGTCCTCACGATCGACGAGGAGGATCTCGCCGCCTGCGCCCGCATGGGCCAGCGGGTCGCGCGCCGCGCCATCCGCGGCCTCGGCGCCGACGGCGTCAACCTCCTGAATTCCTGCGGCGAGCACGCCTGGCAGACCGTCTTCCACTTCCACCTCCACGTGATCCCGCGCTACGCGGCGGACCCCCTCCAACTCCCCTGGGTGCCGCACGCCGGCGACGGGGAGGACATCGCGGCCGCGGCGGCCGTCCTGCGCTCGACCTCGTAGGTCGACGCTGGTCGGCCGGGGGCCGGGGTGTCCCCCTCTGGTCGCTGAGACGTGAGAGGTACGGGCTACGGCGTGGGCTGGCATTGGGCGGTCAGACTCCCGGCGGGGGACACCCCAGCCCCCGGCCCGCAGGTCGACGCTCTTCGGTCAGTTGCAGGGCGTCGGCCCGGCCTGCGTTGGTCTCGCCGCGGTCGGCGTTTTTGCGGGTGTCTTCTGCGTCAGCTCGGCGTGGGCTTCGGAGTTGCCCCAGCCTCGGCTGCTCGTCGGGTCGGCGGCGCTCGCGGCGTCGGCTCGGCCCGGGGTGGCTCGGCGCGGGCTGCGGTGTCGGCTCGCGGTGATGGCTCGGCGCGGGCTGTGGTGCCGGCTCGGCGCGGGCTACGGTGTCGGCTCGGCCGGGGTAGTGGGCTCCGAGAGCGTCGTCTACCGACGCTTACGAACCCACGCCGTGCCGACGGTTTCCGACCTGCGTCGTGGGCTCCGATCACCGCGAATAGCGACGCAAACGGAGCCCACGATGCTGCGCCTTGCGCGCCCTGCGCCTCGTGGGCTCCGATCACCACGAATAGCGACGCAAACGGAGCCCACGACGCTCGCCCGCCAACGCTGGCCCCGCAGGGCCCGCTCGGTGACCGGCCAGCCGAAGTCCGCCCGCGCCCTCGGTACGAAACGAGCGCCCTCGGCTCGAAGCAGTCATCGACCACCGTGCGACGAACGTCTCGCCACCAAGGGTCCAGCGCTGACGACGGTAATGATGCAACTGACGCCGCATGGACCCGCGGGGAAGGGAGCCTTTGGTCGGCGCCCACGCCTCAGCGGCTGGCCACGCGTCGCTCTTCAGCGCCTTGAGGCAATCGACCCGCCGGCCCGCCGACCCGCCGACCCGCCGACCCGCCGACCCGCCGTCTGACCCGCCGGCCCGCCTACCCGCCGACCCGCCCGCTGCCCTCAGCTCAGCGCTCGTAGCGCTTCAGCTTGGCCAGGGCCCAGACGGCGAAGAGCGCCCCCATCACGATGAGAGCGGCGAAGGCGTGCCAGGTGACGGTCCACGTGATCTCACCGACGTAGCACTGGCGCAGGCCCTCCACCACGAGCGTGATCGGGTTGTGTTCGGCGATGGTGCGCATCCACGGTTGGAGGAGCTCGAGGGGCGCATAGGAGGCCGAGAAGAGCAGGGTGCTGAGGATCGACGACTGCATCAGCGGCGAGGCCTGCTGGCTCTTGAAGATCAGCGCGAGGATCGACGCCCACGTCGACGCCACCGCGGTGAACATGATCACGAGCGCGAACGTGATCACGAGGCCGAGCAGACTCGGGGCCGGGGCCCCCACCGCGATCGCGATCACCAGGAGCGGCGGGATCGGGATGAGAACGCGCAGCGAAGCCGACAGCACGAGGCCCGCGAGGATGGTGCCGCGGCTGGCGGGGGAGAGGAGCAGGCGGTCGAGCCAGCCACCCTCGATGTCGCGGCCGAGGTTCACGCCGGTCGCGCCGCCGGTGAATCCCGCACTCTGCAGGAGCGCGACTGGCAGCACGAACGCCAGGAAGCTCGAGGTGCCGTACCCGGGGATGTCGGTCGCCTTGCCGAACACGAGCACGAGTCCGATCAGGAAGATCGCCGGCGACACGATCCCGGGGATCGCCGCGCCCGGCACGCGGAGCAGCTCGTTGAGTCCACGGACGACGAGGAACCGCACGGCGGCGACGTCGAGACCGCGGCGGGCCTCCGTGGAGCGGACGACCTCGTCGGCCGACTTCAGGACGGGTGCGTCAGACGGCATCGGACAACCTCCAACGCAGCCCGGCCACGGCGAGCAGGCTGGCGACCGCGATCACGCCGCCGGTGACCGCGAAGCCCTCGATGATCGGCGCAGCGTCGAGCCCGAACGCGATCGGGGTACGCAGCCCGTCCGCCATGTAGCTGAGCGGGTTCCAGGCCGAGATCGAGTCGGCCGGTGAGCTGAGGAGCTCACGGGGGAAGAACGCCGACGACAGGTAGAGCACCGCGAAGACGAAGGGAAAGAGTCCTTGGACGACCGAGGCCTGCCGCGCCCGGAACGCGATCGCCAGGCCGATCGCGGCAAAGGCGACGGCGGCGAACGATCCGAGCAGGAGCACCAGGACGACGCCGCCCACGCCGCCGGCGATCTCGGCGCCGAAGAGCAGGCCGACGATCAGGAAGAACGACACCTGGAAGGCGCCGAGTACCGCGGCCGCGAGCAGACGCCCGAGCACGATGGAGAGCCGCGCGACCGGCGCCGTGATGAGTCGGTCGAAGAAGCCGCTCTCGATCTCGAGCGCGACGGCGATCCCGGCCTGCAGACCCGAGAGCATCAGCGACTGCACCATCGCGGCCGGCAACTGGAAGTCGAGAAAGCCCGAGGTCTCCGGAAAGCCGGGAAGCCGGGTGGTGGCGGCAAGGCCGCCGGTGTTGACCGCGAGGAAGATCGACGGCATCAGGAACAAGGGGATGAGGAACTGCGGTCGCCGGAGCGTGAGCCGCAGGGCCCGCATCGCGAGCGCCAGGGACGGGGCGATCACGCGGCGACCTCTTCCTCGGTCTCGGAGAGGTGCTCCCCGGTCTTCTGGAGGAAGACGTCGTCGAGGGTGGGGCTCTTGACGGCCATCGACTCGACCACGATGCCCGCGTCGTCGAGCACGCGGACGAGCGCGGCGAGCTCCCGCGAGCCGTCGTCGACCGACACGTCCATGCAGGATGGCGTGACGCCGGGCCGGGGATCGCCGACGGTCGCCGACACCTCGAGGGCGCGGGCCAAGTCGGACGGGTCGGCCAGCCCGATGTGGATGTGCGGACGCCCGACCTGCGCCTTGAGCGCGGCGGGCGTGTCCTCGGCCACGAGCTCGCCTCCGGCGATGATGCCGACGCGGTCGGCGAGCTGGTCGGCCTCCTCGAGGTACTGGGTGGTGAGGAAGACCGTCGTGCCCTGGTCCCGCAGGCGGCGGACCTCGTTCCACAGCAGGAGGCGACTGGAGGGGTCCAGACCGGTCGTGGGCTCGTCGAGGAAGAGCACGGACGGCTCGTGGATCAGCGCCATCGCGAGGTCGAGCCGGCGCCGCATGCCGCCCGAGTACTCACCGACCCGCTTGTCGCCGGCGGAGGTGAGGCCGACCCGCTCCAGGAGGAGGTCGCTGCGGGCGCCGACGGCCTTGCGTCCGATGCCGTGGAGGACCGACTGCAGACGCAGCAGCTCACGCCCGGTCATGAGCGGGTCGATCGCGGCGTCCTGGAGGGCCACACCGATGTTCGACCGCACGGCAGCTGGATTCTTGACGACGTCGTGCCCGGCCACGAACGCGGTGCCGGCGGACGGGCGCAGCAGGGTGACGAGCAGCCGCACCATCGTCGACTTGCCGGCGCCGTTCGGGCCGAGGAAGCCGTACACCTCGCCGTGGTCGACGGCGAGGTCGACGCCGCGCACGGCGTAGGTCCCGCCGCGCGGATAGCGCTTCTCGAGTCCGGACGTGACGATGGCGTGGGGTGGCACGCCGACAGACTCTAGGGCCATCCGCGACTTTTCCGGAGGATTCCTCCGGAGCCCGCGATGGCGGCCCGGGCGACTACTTCTTGGTCGTCGGCTTCGGGGTCGCCTTGGGCAGCGTCTTCGTTGGCGGGTTCGGGATGAAGACCGCGCTGTAGGCGAGGCGGGCGCGCTGGTAGAGCGCAGCGAAGGAGCCCGTGACGTTGTCGCCCACGAGCGCCCGCTGCGTGCGGAACTCCTTGGCGACGACCTCCTTGAGCGGCTTGCTCGACCGCCAGGACGTGTCGGCGGCGAGGCCCGTGGAGATCATCGGGGCCCAGGTGGGCACGGTGATGCCGACGACTTGGCCCTTCTTGATCGGCAGCGCCGTGGGCAGGGCGAAGGTGGGGGTGGTGCCGAGGTAGCTCGTGAGGTCGATCAGCGGACCCTTGCCGACGACCTTGAACTGCGATTTGCCGAGCGGCTCCATGACCACGACCGCGGCACGCGGAGCGCCGCCGTAGTTGGCGGAGACGGTCTTGAGCTTGTCGGCGGCGACGCCGGCGAGCGAGATGCTCCAGCCGACGACCGTGCCGTCGGTGGGAGCCGTCGAGAAGCCGGAGGTGGTGCCGACCTTGGCCTGGAAGCCGGTCTGGCGGACCACGACGATCAGGCATTCGGCCTCGGTGAAGCCGGGGCAGCCGGCCGCAGTGGTGCCCAGCGGCGCAATCTCCGAGACGGCGGCCGAAGCCGAAGCGGGAACGGCGAGGGCCGCGGTGGACGCGGCGAGGGCGATGAGAGCGCGTTTGTTCACGATGGCTTGAAACACAGGGCGGAGGGGAAGGGAGCGGTGGAGGCCGCTCAGCAGACGCCAGGATTCAGGTTGCAGAAGTTGCTGTCGGCGCCGCTGCCGCCGGTGCTGCCACCGGTGTCGGCGGTGCCAGCGCCGCCGCTCGTCGACGCGCCACCGGAGGTGGACGCTCCGCCCGACGGGGCGGTGGACGCGCCGCCGGAGGAGGTCGAGGCGCCACCCGACGTGGACGCGCCGCCAGAGGTCGAAGCACCACCGGAGGGGGCGGTCGAGGCACCGCTCGACGTCGAGCCACTGCTGGTGGATGTGGACGACCCCGTGTCGGAGGACGTGTCGGCCTCCGGGGTCGTCGGGGTGGTGTCCTCGGGCGTCGACTCCTCAGCCGGGTCGTTCTGGGTCTCGGGGATGACCGTCGTGCCGGTCGGCGGCACGAGGTCGACCGCACCGCGCGGCTCAGGCGCGATCTCGGAACCACCACCGCACCCCGCGAGGAGCAGGGCGGCGAGGACCGCGATCAGGCCACGGGAAGCCGGCAGGCGCATGGCGTGCTCAGTCGGCGAGTGCCGTCATGCGACGACCGCATGTGGGGCACTCGTTGAGGTCGCGCTGGGCCATCGAGCCACAGTGCGGGCAGATCCGCAGCGTCGCGACGGACCAGGGGAGGTTCGACGTCGACGGCGCGAGCGGGAGCACCTTGCCGACGACCTGCAGGGCTTCGCCGCTGAGGTGGTCGTGGTAGACGAGCTCGGGGTCGGCCTCGAGGATGAGCTCGCGGCCGCTGCTCGGCGTACGGAAACGGTAACGCTGCTTCACGCGATGAACCCTACCAAGCGACCGAGCGGCTGAGACTCCACGACCATCGTCGGCGCGGTCCCCGGGACGCACGACGCCCCCGCGACGGCCGGAGCACCGAGGTGCCGGCCGCGCGGGGGCGCGTGAAGAGGTGGTTCTAGCGGTCCGTGGACCGCGCCTGGTCCTCAGGCCAGGAGAAAGGAACGGCCGTCGCCGGATCCCTGCGGCTCGTCGAGACCGAAGCGACGACGCACCCGGAACTCGGACGGCGAGAGCCCGTGATGGCGACGGAACGCCTTCGCGAACTGCGCCGGCTGGCGGTAGCCGACCTGGAAGGCGACGCTGCGGACGGAGTACCGCGGATCGGTGAGGAGCTCAGCGGCACGGTCCATGCGGACTGCCGTGAGCACATCGCGGAACGTGGTCTCTCCGACCTCGGCGAAGGCTCGTTGGAGCTGACGGCGCGACGAAGCGATCTTCACCGCGATGTCGTCGAGCGTCAGCGTCGAGGCGTAATCCGCCTCGATGACCGACACCGCCTCGCGATAGAGGGCGGTCCGGCTGGCGATGGTTGAGGCGCGATGCTCGGTCATGGGTTACCTCGACTGGGGGTCTCGGTCATGGGATGTACTTCGCGTGGGTGGGCGATCGACGACGCGCTCTGGGTCCCCGATGGACACGGGCCCGAGTGCGCCGAGCCTGACATGAGGCTGATCTTGGCGCGTGTGTGCTTGCACCAACAACTATAGCGCCTCAATCGTTGCGCCCGCAAGTAAGTGGTATGACGAGTAGCGAAACGCGCAGTTTTGGCGCGGTCACGACTGGTCAGTGGCTGGGTGCCTCAACCGGTCTCGCGGAAGCCGACGGGACGGGCGGTTCTGCCTGTTTCCCGCACGTGAACGAGGGGCGTCCATCGCGCTTCGAGGTGGACATTGTGACGATTGCTGCGATATGGTGGCGAGGTCGTCCGGCCGCTCGGACGACCGAGGAGCGACCGGCGCGAAGCGTCATCCGGGGACGTCGCACCTCGTCGTAGCAGAGCCCGTTGGAGAGCAGAACGAGATGCTTGGAGAGCAAGTCGAGATGGTCAGCGATGCGATGTCCGACGTGGTGTTGGCCGTCGGACCGGGGCACACCCTGCGGCAGGCCGCCGAGAAGATGGCCGAGCGCGGCGTCGGGTCGGCGATCGTGATGGATCCCGAGGCCATGGGACCGGGAGTGGTCGCCGAGCGCGACATCGTCCGTGCGGTGGCCGCGGGCCTCGACCTCGACAAGGAGTTCGTCACGAACCACATGGCGCGCGACACCGTCGTCGCCGTTCCGTCCTGGCCGCTCGAGCAGGCCGCGCAGATGATGATGAAGGGGCGCTGCCGCCACCTCGTCGTCGTCGATGGCAACGAGGTCGTCGGCGTCGTCTCGATCCGCGACATCGTCGCCGCCTGGGAACCGATCGCGACCGCGGTCCATCAGAGCGCACAGGCCACCGCCTGAGGCTGGGCCTCTGGCCCGGGTGCGTCCCGGGCCAGACCGGCCCTTCCGATCGACGAAGGGCTCGCGGCGGCGGAGCCCGCTTCAACGACGAAGGGCCCCGCCGCAGCGGAGCCCTTCGAGAAGACCTGGTTCGCGGCGGCGCCGCGGGAGGGTCAGTGCGCTTCGGCGGAGGTGTTGCCCGGAGCGGTGGCCGAATCGGGCGTCGCCTCGACCTCGTTGGTCGTCGCGTTGTGGCGATGATCGTCGCCGTGGCCGTGATCACCGTGGTGGTCGGGCAGGGCCTTGAACTCCACGATCGCGTCGCGGATCCACTGGAACAGCGTGATCAGCAGAAACGTGATGCCGACGATGAAGATGATCGGCGTGCTCTGCGTGACGCCGATCAGGGCGACCGTCGAGGAGAGCGCCACCATCAGCGGCTGGGCGCTGGGGCCGGGGAGGTGGATCTCCTCGCCGACCTCGGGAAGCTTGCGTTCGGTGGCCATTACGGCGTGCCTCCAACGTAGATCACGGCAGCCACGAATCCGGCACCGAACATCACGAGCGCCACGAGCGACGAGATGATCGTGACCCGGAAGTTGCTTCTCACGAGTTGCTTGTCCATCGAAATTCCAGTCTAGACCGAAGAAGGGGGTTGCGCGTGCCTTAGAGGCGCGTGTCGCAGACCATCGCGCCGAAGACGAGCGCGAGGTACAGAAGGCTGAAGAGGTAGACGCGCAGGGCCAGTGCACGGCTGGGGCGGCGACGCAGGAGCTCGGCGCCGATGAGGAACACGGCCCCGCAGATCAGGATCGACGAGATGTAGCGGCCGCCCATCCCCTCCGTGAAGATCGGGAGGAGCGTGCTGAGCACCAGGACCACGGTCGAGCCAAGGATCCAGTTGCGGGTGACGGCCTCGCCCTTGACGACGGGCAGCATCGGCACGTTGACCTTCGCGTACTCGTCCTTCATGAGGAGCGACAGCGCCCAGAAGTGCGGGGGCGTCCAGAGAAAGACGATCGCGAACATCGCGACCGAGGTCCAGGTGACGTTGCCCTGCACCGCAGCCCAACCGACCATCGGAGGAAAGGCGCCGGCGGCGCCACCGATGACGATGTTCTGCGGGGTGCGGCGCTTGAGCCAGAAGGTGTAGATCACGACGTACCAGGCGAAGCCGGCGAACGAGAGGCCCGCCGCGACCCAGTTGACGCCGAAGCCGAGGACCAGCACGCTGCCGGCCGCCAAGAACAGGCCCCAGCCGAGCGCAAGCCCGGGGGAGACGCGACCCGACGGCACCGGACGGTTGGCCGTGCGCGCCATCTGGATGTCGATGTCGCGGTCGTACCAGTGGTTGACGGCACCGGAGCCGCCGGCCGACATGGCCCCACCGAGGATGGTGAGGATCAGCAGCTCGGCGGTCGGCTGCCCGGCGACGTACATCGCCATGACCGTGGTGAAGAGCAGCAGGCTCTGGACCTTCGGCTTCGTCAGCTCGAAGAGGTCCAGCGCAAGCTGAATGCTCCGCGGCCGATCGACCGCGGAGACGTTGACAGGGGTGGCCGACACGGAGGTCAGTGCGCGGCGGGTGCCGGCGCGTCCTTCGACCCGGCGGTCTGCGAACGGGCCGCGACCTCCTGGCGAATGTCCTTGAGGGGCTCGACCGAGCGGACCGTGGGGACGACGTCGAAGTTGTTGACCGGCGGCGGCGACGGGATGAACCACTCGAGCGTGTTCGCGCGCCACGGGTCGGGACCGGAGACGGCGCCCTTCTTGAGCGAGCGGTACGCGTTGATCATCGAGAGGAGGAGGCCGACGGCGAGGATGAAGGAGCCGATCGTCGAGATCAGGTTCCAGGTGCCCCAGTTGCCGATGTCCTCGT
Source organism: Solirubrobacteraceae bacterium (assembly GCA_030655275.1). GTDB lineage: Bacteria > Actinomycetota > Thermoleophilia > Solirubrobacterales > Solirubrobacteraceae > JAGIBJ01. Next base: position 13,710 of record JAURVW010000206.1, on the reverse strand, counting down.
ACTCGTAGATGCGACGCGGCATGCCGTCGAGACCGAGCGAGTGCTGGATCAGGAAGGTGACGTTGAAGCCGACGAACATCAGCCAGAAGGACCACTTGCCCATCGTCTCGCCCATCATGCGACCCGTCATCTTCGGGTACCAGTAGTAGAGGCCCGCGGTGATCGAGAACATGGCGCCACCGACGAGGACGTAGTGGAAGTGCGCGACGACGAAGTAGGAGTCGTGCAGCTGCCAGTCGATCGGGAAGGTCGCGAGGACGATGCCCGAGATACCACCGATGAGGAACATCGAGAGGAAGCCGGCCGAGAAGAGCAGCGGCGTCTTGAACTCGATGGCGCCGTCGTACAGCGTGAAGATCCAGTTGAAGAGCTTCACGCCCGTCGGGATGCCGATGAGGAAGGAGCCGATCATGAAGAAGATCAGGACGGCCGTCGGGCTCGGCGTGGTGAACATGTGGTGGGCCCACACGAGCGTGCCGAGGAAGGCGATGGAGGCCGTGGCGGCGGCGATCGCGCGGTAACCGAAGATCGGCTTGCGCGAGAAGACCGGGAGGACCTCCGAGATGATCCCGAAGCCCGGGATGATCATGATGTACACCTCGGGGTGGCCGAAGAACCAGAAGAGGTGCTGCCACAGCATCGGGTCGCCGCCACCGGCGACGTCGTAGAAGTGGGTGCCGAAGTGGCGGTCGGTCAGCAGCAGCGTGGCCGCGACGGCGATGACCGGCAGGGCGATGATGAGCATGATCGAGTAGATCAGGATCGTCCACACGAACAGCGGCATGCGGCCCCAGCCCATGCCCGGTGCGCGCATGTTGGCGATCGTCACCACGAAGTTGATCGCACCGACGAGCGACGAGATGCCCGTGAGGTGGACGAGGAAGATCCACGCGTCGGTACCGAAGCCCGGGGTGAAGGCGTCGTCGGACAGCGGGGCGTACGCGGTCCACGCGGCCTCCGGTGCGCCGAAGAACAGCGAGGAGTAGAAGACGACGCCGCCGGCGACGTAGAACCAGTACGAGAGACCGTTGAGCTTCGGGAAGGCCATGTCTCGCGCGCCGATCTGCAGCGGTGCGAAGTAGTTGCCGAAGCCGGCCATGATCGGGATGACGAACAGGAAGACCATCGTCGTCCCGTGCATCGTGAACATGGCGTTGTACGTCTGCGGATCGAGCAGCGTGTTGTCGGGCGTACCCAGCTGCAGGCGGATCAGCAGAGCTTCCGCGCCGCCCAGCACGAAGAACACCAGGGCGGTGATGATGTACATGATGCCGATCTTCTTGTGATCGGTCGTCAGTACCCAGGCCTTCCAGCCCGTGAGCTCGCGCTCGACGGAGTGGGTGGTGAGAAGGGGGACCTTGGGGAGCGTGCGCTCCGCGGTCTTGGTGGTCACGTCAGCGGCAGCCATCGTAAAATCTCCGTCCGCTACTTCAGCGTCTCGCCGGCGTCGACGAGTTTGCGGGCCTCAGCGGCCTTGGCCTTCGCATCGTCGATTTCGGTCTTCTTGTCTTCGAGCCACGTCTTGAACTCCGCGGGAGTCTTCGCGATGGCCGATGCCGTCATGTTTGCGTGGCCGCGGCCGCAGAGCTCGGCGCACTGACCGCGGAACTGCGTGCCGGCCTTGTCCGCCGGGACCTTGAACCAGGTCCAGTTCTGGAAACCGTTGACGGCATCGAACTTACCGCCGAGCTCCGGAATCCACCATGAGTGGATTACGTCGCGGGAGGTGATCGAGACCATCACGGTGGTGTTCGTGGGCACGTACATGTCGCGGTAGGCGACGACGTCGTTGTCCGGGTTGCCGTCGCCGTCGTCGTACGTGAACTGCCAGCCGTACTGGAAGCCGAGGACCTTGATGTGCAGGGCCTTGCCGTTGGGCGGCAGCTTCTGGTTGGTGCCCGGGTCCTTGGCGATCGTCGTGGTGGTGAAACCGGACGCATCGGAGTTCGGCGGATTGCGGATCTCGCCGAGCTTGAAGAAGGACACGATCGCGAGGACGACGACGATGACGGCTGCGCCGCCCGTCCAACCGATCTCGAGGGTCGTGTTGCCGTGGATCTGCTTGGCCTCATGGCCGCGGCTCGCGCGGAAGCGCCAGAGCACGTAGATGAGCAGGCCCTCCACCGCGAAGAACACGATCAACCCGACGACCAGGAGGATCACGTAGAGCGAGTGGACCGCGTCGGCATTCGGCGAACCACCGTGCTCCGGAGCGATCCAGTTGGCCGAAGCGGATTCGGCGAGGAAGAGTGAGGCTGAGGCGGCGGCTGCGAGCGGGGCAAAAGCCTTCTGCAGACGCACGACGAGAGACTTGCGCGGCACGACCGGCCGGATGATAACGCTGCGCCGGTCGACGTGGATGGCGGCTATCCCTCCTGGCGCAAGGATCGGCCCACCTCAGACCCCTGGAGCCCCGTTCTGCCTGGGTGGTTGGGACCGTGGGCGATTGTCGCGGGCGGGCGCGTGCTTGGGTCTCCCGAGGGCGATCGGGACCGAGAACGACGACGCAGGGGGGTCGGTCTAGACTCGGCTGCGCATGCACCCACCCGTGCCAGACAGCGAAGACGCGTCCGGCGGCGACGGGGACCACGGCATCGAGGACCGCCCGCTTCCGAAGCACGGAGCCGACGTCGTCTCCGCCACGACCCCGCCCGCCGCTGTCGACGGCCCGCTCGATCCCGACGACATCGACGACGAGGACGAACCCGGTTTCGACCTGGGTCGTCGCCAGATCATCACCGCGCTGCTCGCGGTCGCCGTGATCGCGGGCGTCCTCTACGTCGGACTGCCGCTGCTGCCCGGCATCGAGAAGAGCTTCGGGCGCATCAAGGACGGCCAGCCGCACTGGCTCGCGGTCTCCTTCGCCTTCGCCTTCGCGTCGTTCGCCGGCTACGTCTTGATGTTCCGCGGCGTCTACAAGGCGGGCGGCAACGAGCGGATCGACCTCTCCGCCAGCTACCAGATCACCATGGCCGGCCTCGCGGCCACCCGCATCCTCGCCGCGGGCGGCGCCGGCGGGCTCGTGCTCACCGCCTGGGCGCTGCGCCAGGCCGGGATGGACAAGCGCGCCGTCGCCGACCGCACCGTCACCTTCCTCGCCCTCATGTACTTCCCGTACATGCTCGCGATCATCGTCGGGGGCCTCGGTATGCGCTGGGGGCTCTTCCCGGGGCCGAAGACGTGGGGCATCACCGTCCTGCCGGCGCTCCTGGGTATGGCGATCATCGGACTCGCCCTCGCGGCCGCGCTCGTGCCGGCCGACCTCGAGCGACGGATCGAGCACTGGGGCACGGGCGGCGGTCGTCGGGCTCGCATCGCCCAGCGCCTCGCGAACCTGCCGGCCTCCGCATCCACGGGCGTGCGCGGGGCGTGGGCCCACGTGCGGCGCGGCGATCTCGTCACGTTCGGTGCGTTCCTCTACTGGGGTGCGCAGGTCGCCTCGCTGTGGGCGGCGTTCCAGGCCTTCGACCAGACGGTCCCCGTGGCCGTCGTCACGCTCGGGTTCTTCATCGGGATGATCGGCAACCTGCTGCCTCTGCCGGGTGGCGTCGGGGGCGTCGACGGCGGGATGATCGGCGCACTCGCCGCCCTCGGGTACGGCGGCGGTGTCGCCGTCGCGGCCGTACTCACCTACCGCGTGTTCGCGTTCTGGTTGCCCACGATCCCGGGCTTCTTCGCCTACCTTCAGCTGCGGCGCACCGTCGCGCGCTGGAAGGACGAGCGCAAGGCACGTCGCGCCGCGCGCGACGGCGATGCCGACGTCGCGCCGGCCTCCGCGGGCTGACCGGACGTCGCCTCGGAATGCCGGGCCCGGGCGCGCGCCCGGGCACGCACGAGGCGTACTAACGTCAGTGTCATGAGCGACCGCATCCGAAACGTCGTCATCGTGGGCAGTGGCCCCGCTGGCTACACCGCAGCCCTGTACACCGCGCGGGCCAACCTCGAGCCGGTCGTGGTCGAGGGTTTCCTCTGGGGCGGTCTGCTCCAGCAGACGACCGACGTCGAGAACTTCCCGGGCTTTCCCGAGGGCATCATGGGTCCGGCGCTGATGCAGAACATGCGCGACCAGGCCCAGCGCTTCGGGGCCGAGCTCATCTCGGACCTCGCGACGGAGATCGTCCTCTCCGACGAACCCGGCGGCATCCACGAGGTGCACGTCGGCGACGAGGTCTACCGCACCCGCACCGTGATCCTCTCGATGGGCGCCGAGCACAAGAAGCTCGGCGTGCCCGGCGAGGACGAGCTCGGCGGCCGCGGCGTCTCGTACTGCGCCACGTGCGACGCGGCCTTCTTCCGTGAGCAGCCGACGCTCATCGTCGGCGGCGGAGACTCCGCGATGGAGGAGGCGATCTTCCTCGCGAAGTTCTCCTCGAAGGTCGTCGTGGTGAACCGTCGCGACGAGTTCCGCGCCTCGAAGATCATGCTCCAACGCGCTGAGGAGACCGAGAACCTCGAGTTCCTCACCCCGTACGTCGTCGACGAGTTCGCTCCGGGCGAGAACGGCGCGCTCGCCGTCGCGCACCTGCGCAACCCGAGCTCCGGAGAGACCCAGGAGCTGCCCGTGAAGGGCGCCTTCATCGCGATCGGCCACGAGCCGCAGAGCGAGCTGGTCCGGGATCAGGTCGCGACCGACGACGAGGGCTACGTGATCATCGAAGGTCGCTCCTCGCGGACGGCCCGGCCGGGCGTGTTCGCCGCCGGCGACCTCATCGACCCGAGCTACCGCCAGGCCATCACCGCGGCCGGCTCCGGCTGCTCCGCCGCCCTCGACGCGGAGCGCTACCTGCGCGACACGCCGCTGCGCGACGAGGAAAAGGACTCCGTCCAGACGGCGTAGTCGTCTGCCCCGTGGTGCCCGGGCCGACCGGGCACCACGAAATTAGGGTGACCTAATGTCTGTCGCGTGCGCGCGCGATGGTTCGGCTGTTCGATGGGCCCGGCGGTGGCACTGCTGGCCCTGGCCGTCGACGCGTCGGCGCTGGACTTCGAGCGACGCGTCGTCGATGCCCGGGTGAGCAGTGGCGGGGAGGTGGCGCTCGACGAGCGCCGTGGGCTGTTCCTGATCGCCGATCGCGACGCCGTGAGCGCCGACACGATCCGGCCGGGCGTCTCGGTCGTCGACGCTCGGCGACACGCTTTCGTCAGGACGATCGCGTTCTGGACGCAGCCGTTGTCCCCGGGCGAGGCCACGGCCGGGGAGAACGCCGGAGCGGCCACCCCGGGGCTGGTCCCGCAGGTGCCATCGGGCATCGACAGCGATACGCGCCGCGGGCTGCTCGTCACGTCGAACAGCCAGAGCGACCGCGTCACCGTGGCCCCGGTCGGCGTGAACGCGACGACGGCGGCGAACCTGGTGCCGGTCGGCGATCACCCCTTCGGCGTCGCGATCGACGAGCGACGAGGCGAGGCGTACGTCGCGATGTACGGCAGCGATCGCGTCGACGTGATCGAAGTGCGCGCCCGGCGGGTCGTGCGGTCGATCGGAGGGGTCACGGCGCCGACGAAGCTGGCGCTCGGTGACGACGGCCGCACGCTCTACGTCGGGAACGCCGACCGAACGACGGCCAAGTATGAGCTCGCCGTCGTCGACACCCGCTCCGGTGCCGTCACGGCTCGTCTTCCGGTCGACCCGAACTCCCGTCCGACCGTCGACCCCGAATCGGGCGTCGTCTTCGCCGCGAGCTTCGACACCGGTCGCATCGCGGTCATCGACCCCGGCTCCGAGACGGTCCGCGCGTGGATCGACACGGGCAGCACGCCGCACGGCGTCGCCGTCGATGCCCGTCGCAACCTGCTCTACGCCCCGAACCTGACGCGCAACACCGTCACGGTGATCGACCGCCGGACGCTCGAGATCGTCGCCACGGAGTCCGTCGCCGGCGTTCCCCTCGGCATCGCCGTCGACGAACGCACCGGCTGGGCGGCCATCACCGCCCGCGACGCCTCGACCCTGACCTTCCTCAGGCCGCGCCCAAGAGCGGAGCCGACGCGACGGAAGCGCCGGCCGGCGCAGCCGGGCTAGCTGGCGGGCGTCGTCGGAGCCGTGCCCGGCGCGCGGCGCGGGCGCGTCGCGCGCTTTGCTCGCTCGACGAGGAAGTCGGCCGTGCGCACGATCTCGGTGGAGAGCTCGTCGACGTCGGGGATGGTGACCGGATCGGCGGTGAGGCCGATGCGGATGGAGCCGTTGTAGGAGACGGCGGCGGCGGCAAGGCCACGCTCGCCGGTGAGCGGCATGATCGGGAACACGGCGAGGAGGGCTCGGCCGAAGAGCTCGCGCGTCTCGCGCGGGCCCGGGACGTTGGCGATCAGGATGGCCCGACCGTCACCGCCGGCCGCGAGGCGGGTGGCGTCGGCGAGGACCGTCGGCGCGGCGAAGCGGTACATCCGAGCGATCTCGTCGGCACCGAGGGCATCGCCGGACTCGACGGCGCGAGCGGTCGCGGCCTGGACGGCGCGCAGCGACTCGACGGGGTCGGCGCGGTGGAGGGGGAGGGGCATCTCGATCGGATCCAGACGCACGCCGCCATCCTCTCCGCGCTTGGCGATCGGGACGAGCGCCGAGACGGAGAGGCCGTGGGCACGGAGCCCCTGCGCATGTCGCCAGCGGCGGACGCCACCGGCGATCGAGGCGACGACGGCATCGTGGATCGTGCCGCCGAAGCGATCGCGCACGACGCGCAACTCGTCGAGCGGAAGCGTGACCGTCGAGAATGCGCGCTGCTGTCCGCCGCTGGAGTGCAGCGGACGGTCGTCACGGCCGCGGCGAAGGGCGGTCTCCGCGACGGCCACGGCGGTGTGGCGGGCGACCGAGTGCGCGAGCGCGGTGGGCTTACGGGCGATCGACGCCGCGGAGAGCGGCGCCTGGAGGAGACGGTTGGCAAGTGAACCGGCGCCCATGGCGGCCAGCTGCGCGTCGGACGGCGCGGGGCGGGGCAGCCAGCGCAGCGCCTCCTGCGACGGGCGGTCGGCGAAGAGCGCGGTGACGAGGTCGACGGCGACGCCCCGCTCGACGAGTGCGTACGACGTCTTGGCGAGGATCGCGAAGTGGCCGTGGTTGAGGCCCTCGATCACCCAGAGCTCCCACAGCGGCTTCGTGACGTCGAGCGGCGTGGAGAGGATGCGGGCCACGTTGCGCTCGAGCAGCTCGTCGGTGCCCGGGCGGGGCAGCGCGGCGCGGCGCAGGTGGTAGTCGAGGTTGAAGGTCGGGTCGTCGATCCAGCGCAGCGGACCGATCGGCGGGTCGACGACACGCTGGCGGGTGCGCGGCGAGGCCGACAGCCGGGCACGCACATGAGCGCGCAGCTCGTCCGCCGTCGGAGGCGGCCCCTCGAAGATGAGGAGTGTTCCGACGTGCAGCCTCCCGGCGTCTCCGCGCTTGAACAGCGCGGCGTCGTGGCGTTCAAGCTCGTCGGCGTACCCCATGGTCTGGGGCGTCAGTCTAGACTCGCCGCCGTGCATCGTCATGCCCGCCCTTCGGCCGACCTGGTCACCAACCCCCTGATCGCCCGGAAAGTCGGCTCTTGAGGGTCCTGATCGTCGGTGGTGGTGAGCGCGGTCTGGCACTCGCCGGACGGCTCCGTGAGCGCGGAGACGCCGCGAGGGTGGTCTCGCGACGCCCGGAACGGCGTGCCGCGATCGAGGCCGTCGGGGCCGAATACCTCGACGGGGACCCCGACCTGATCGGCACCCTCCGCTACGCCTGCGAGAACGTCACCGTGCTCGTCTGGGCACTTGCGTCGGCGACGGGCGACGACGAGGAGAAGGTGCACGCGCTCCACGGCACGCGCCTCTCCATGATGCTCGAGCGCACGATCGACACCACGGTCCGCGCGGTGCTCTACGAAGGTCGCGGCACCCTGCCGGACGAGGTCCTGGCCGAGGGCCGCGCGGTCGTCGAGCGTCTGTGCCGCAAGAACGAGATCCCGTTCTCGGTGCTCGAGGCCGACCCGGCCGATCCGGTGGCGTGGGCCGACGCCGCCGACACCGCCATCGCCGGGCTCCTGGCCCGCGATCGCGGCTAGGGTTGCGCACCGTGAGTCCGGCAGCCCCCGTGATCGAGGTCCGTGGACTGCGCAAGCGGTTCGGCGGGTTCGAAGCCGTCCGTGGACTCGACCTCACCGTCGAGCGCGGCGAGGTCCTCGCGATCCTCGGCCCCAACGGCGCCGGGAAGACGACCACCGTCGAGATCCTCGAGGGCTATCTCGAGCGTGACGCCGGAGAGGTCTCCGTCCTCGGGCACGACCCGTCGGGTGCGCCGCGCGCGCTGCGTCGTCGCATCGGCATCGTGCTCCAGGAGGCCGGGATCGACCGCTTCCTCACCTGCCGCGAGGTGCTCCAGCAGCACGCGAACTTCTACGCGGCGCCCCGCGATCCGGACGAGCTCCTCGAGCTGGTCGGGCTCACGGAGAAGGCGGGGGAGCGCGTCAAGCGCCTGTCCGGTGGCCAGCAGCGCCGTCTCGACCTCGCCCTCGGGATGGTCGGCAACCCCGAGCTGATCTTCCTCGACGAGCCGACCACCGGCTTCGATCCGCAGGCCCGCCGACAGGCGTGGGACATCGTCTCCAAGCTCGCCGAGGGCGGCACCACCATCCTGCTCACCACGCACTACCTCGACGAGGCCCAGGCGCTCGCCGACCGCGTCGTCGTGTTCTCCGCCGGGCAGGTCGTCGAGAGCGGCACGCCCGACGAGCTCGCGAACCGCACGGGCCTCACGCGCATCTCCTTCTCGCTCGCCGGCGGCGCCACCCCGCCGAACGTCGACGGTCTGCTTCGCGACGGCGACCACTTCACGCTGCAGACGCCCCGGCCGACCGCCGTCCTGCACGAACTCACCGCCTGGGCCGTCGGCGCGGGCCTGGAACTCGGCGAGCTCGCCGTCGCCCGCCCGTCGCTCGAGGACACCTACCTCTCGCTCATCGACCACGAGACCGAGCTCGCCGCCGCGGAGGCCGCCGGTGCGTGACCTCGTGCTCACCTACCGGCAGATCGGCTACGAGCGCCGCAGCTTCTTCCGCAACCCGGCCGCGGCCGGCTTCACGTTCATCTTCCCGGTCATGTTCCTCGTGATCTTCGGGGTGCTCTACGGCGACCAGACCTACGACGGGCCGTCCGGTCCGGTGAAGGCGATCCAGTACCAGATGGCCCAGATCCTGGTGTTCTCGGTCGTCGGCACCACGTTCGTCTCGCTCGTCACCACGCTGGCGATCCGCCGCGACACCGGTGAGCTCAAGCGCAAGCGCGGCACGCCGGTCTCGCCGGCCGTGATCCTCGGCGGCGTGGTCGGCAACGGCGTCCTGCTGTCGCTGCTGATGAGCGCGCTCGTGATCGCCCTGTCGCTGGTCCTGTTCGGCGCGGAGATCTACCCGGAGCGCCTGCCCGTGCTCCTCCTCACGATCATCGTCGGGGCGCTGGCGTTCTGCGCGCTCGGGGCGACGGTCGCCGCGTTCGTGCCCAACGGCGACGCCGCTCCCGCCTTCGCGAACCTCACGATCTTCCCCCTGTACTTCCTCTCGGGTGTCTTCATCCCGGACATCCCCGACACGTTCAAGGACATCGCCGGCCTCCTGCCGCTGCGGCCGTTCCTGCTCGCGCTCGCAAAGGCGTTCGACCCCGCTGCCGCAGCCGGCCCCGACTGGGGCAACCTCGCCGTCGTCGCGGCCTGGGGCCTCGTCGCCTCGCTGCTGGCCATCCGCTACTTCCGCTGGACACCGCGCCGCTGAGCGAACCCCGCGGCGCGCTCCGGCACGAGGTCGCGGCAGCCGCTTCGACGCGTTGTCGATCGGCACCCGAAAAGCGGTCTGTCGTTCTGCTGAAAGCCACTTCGGGATCGGTCACATAGGCCGAGGGCCGGGCCTATAGGGTGACCACCAACCCCCTTATGGAGACCCCATGTCGATCTTTCTGACCGGAGCCACTGGCCTGATCGGTCGTCACCTCGTCGAGGTGCTCATCCGCGATTCCGAGGCGGACCTCCACCTCCTCGTGCGCGAGGCGTCGCTGCCCAAGCTCGACGCGCTCATCGAGTCGTGGCCGGAAGGCGCGCGCGACCGCGTCCATCCCGTCGTCGGTGATCTCGACGCCCCGTCGCTCGGTCTCGACAAGGCCTGGGTCGCCGAGCACTCCGGCAAGGTCGACCACTTCTTCCACCTCGCCGCGCTCTACGACCTGAGCGCCTCCGCCGCCGACAACGCCCGCGCCAACGTCTACGGCACGCGACACGCCGTCGATGCCGCCGGCGATCTCGGAGCCGGCTGCCTGCACCACGTCTCGTCGATCGCGATCGCCGGCCGGTACGAGGGCGAGTTCCGTGAGGACATGTTCGACGAGGGCCAGGAGCTCCCGACGGCCTACCACCGCACGAAGTTCGAGTCCGAGCGCATCGTGCGCGAGGAGAACGACGTGCCGTGGCGCATCTACCGCCCGTCCGTCGTCGTCGGCAACTCGTGGACCGGCGAGATGGACAAGATCGACGGTCCGTACTACCTCTTCCCGATCATGCGGCGCCTCAAGTCGATCGTGCCGCCGTTCGTGCCGATCGTCGCGCCCGATGTCGGCGACACCAACATCGTCCCGGTCGACTACGTCGCCGAGAGCATCGCCCACCTCTCGCAGGTCGAAGGACTCGACGGCAAGGCGTTCCACCTCACGAACCCGACGCCGCAGCGTGTCGTCGACGTGTGGAACGCGTTCGCCAGCGCGGCCGGCGCACCCCAGGTGACGGTCTCCCTCGACCGCCGCGCGCTCGGGCTCGTGCCGAACGAGGTCTACGACGTCGTCCTGCGCGGCAAGGCCCTCACGCCGCTGCGCAAGCTGGCGACGGAGCCGATCGGCATCCCCGACGAGGTCATCGGCGAGATCGCCCTCGCGCCGACCTTCGACGCGACCGACGCCCGCCGCATCCTGGCCGCCGCCTCGATCGACCCGCCGGAGATCGAGGACTACGCCGGGCGCCTCTGGGAGTACTGGGACCAGCGCATGGATCCGGTTCGCCCGAACGTCGGTCGCAAGGCCAAGGCGGCTCTCCGCGACAAGACCGTCGTGGTGACGGGCGCCTCCTCCGGTATCGGCAAGGCCACGGCCCTCAAGGTCGCCGCCGCCGGCGGCGTGCCGATCCTCGTGTCGCGTACGCGCGGCAAGCTCGAGGAGGTCCAGAAGGAGATCGAGGAGCAGGGCGGCACCGCCCACGTGCACCCGTGCGACCTGTCGGATCTCGAGGCGATCGACGTGCTCGTCGAGGAGCTCACCTCGAAGTACCGGATCGACGTGCTCGTCAACAATGCCGGTCGCTCCATCCGCCGCTCCGTCGCCCTGTCGTACGACCGCTTCCACGACTTCGAGCGAACGATGCACCTCAACTACTTCGCGCCGGTGCGCCTCACCCTCGGCCTCCTGCCGCACATGGTCGCCCAGGGCGGCGGTAGCGTGGTCAACGTCACGACGATCGGCGTCACCACGCTGGTCCCGCGCTTTTCCGCGTACATCGCCTCCAAGTCCGCGCTCGACGCGTTCTCGCAGGTGATCAACAGCGAGATGGTGAGCAACAAGGTGTCGGTCACGTCGATCCGCATGCCGCTCGTCCGCACGCCGATGATCACCCCGACGAAGGCCTACGACTACTTCCCGGCGATCTCGCCGGAGGATGCCGCCGACCTCATCATCGAGGGCGTCGTCGGCAAGCACCGCACGATCAACACAGGCGTCGGCAGCTTGTCGCAAGTGATCCACGCCACGGCGCCGCGGTTCGCCGACCGCGTCAAGCACATCGGCTTTCGCGTGTTCCCGGACTCCCTCGCCGCCATCGGCGACAAAGCCCCGGACGACAAGATGGGCTCGCAGGGCACCATCGAGCAGCGCGTCGTCGCCGCACTCCTCCGCGGCATCCACCTCTAGGACGAACGCCCGCGTCGGGCGGCGTCGGCTCCGCCGGCGTCGCCCCGCCGCGCGATCGCCCTACGGGCGGTTCCCGAGGATGTGGACCGGGCGGTCTGCGTCGTCCGGGTTCACCGGGAACGCCCCGACGATTGGGGCGAGTCGCTCGAGCAGCTCGTTGAGGATGCGCGCCGTCGCGCCCCATATGGCGCGGTCGGGGCCGATCGGGAAGACGGGCATGTCGACGGCCTCTCCGCCCGGCCTTTTGAAGGTGTGGACCTCGCGGGCGGCGACCAGATCGACGAGGCGTGGCTCGGCGACCTCGCTGACCTCGCTCTGCTGGGCGACCCACGTGGGTGAGGCGTCGATGACGCCGACGAACGGCGTGATCGCGTAGCCCGTCACGTGCGTGGAGGTCTGGGGGAGGGCGCCGACGATCTCGATGAGCTCACGAGACACGCCCACCTCCTCCTCGGTCTCGCGCAGTGCGGTCGCGAGGGCGTCCTGATCGTGGGGTTCCGGGCGGCCGCCGGGAAAGGAGTACTCGCCGGCATGCTTGGCGAGGTCGGCGCTGCGGCGCGTCACGAGCACGCGGAGTTCGCCGTCGCCGGTGAGCAGGGGCACGAGGACGGAGGCCGGGCGGTCGCCGTCGGCCGGCCGCCAGATCTGCAGTTCGTGGTGCTGGGGCCCGCGCTCCAGGAGCTCCCGCAGTCGCTGCGGGGTGGGGAGGCCCTGGCCGTCGCTCACGCGCGGGCGCGGCGCTCGACGCGCTCGCTGAAGATCGCCTCGCCCTCGAGTGTGCGATGGATCGGGCACTTCGCCGCGATCACCTTGAGCTTGGCGACCTGCTCCTCGGTGAGGTGGTCGGGGAAGCTCAGCACCATCTCGAACTGCGTGAGGGCGCCGCGTTCGGCGGGCTGGAAGTCGGCCTCGACCTGGAGGTCGTCGAGGTCCCAGCCCTTGCGCTGCGCGTAGAGCTGCATCGTGATCGCGGTGCAGCTCACGAGGGAGGCGGCGAGGAGCTCCAGGGGGCTCGGTCCGGATCCGGCGCCGCCCTTGTCGGACGGCTCGTCGGTGACGAGCTGGTGGTCGCCGACCTTGACGAGGTGGCGGAGTCCGCCCTGGGAAGTCGAGACCGCTCTCATAGGTCCCTGACGATAGCTCGATCGGCGGGTGTGGTCCCGCCCGTCCACCTGGGGCGCGGGGCGTGATCCCTCGCGTCCGTCCGGAGCGAGGGGCAGGGGCTAGGCGCGGTAGCCGAAGTCGGTCGTGTAGGTGGCGCCGACGGAGGAGGCGGTGGCGACCGGGGCGCCGGAGACGATGCCGATGCCGATCTCGGTGAACTTGCCGTCGAGGATGTTGCGCTTGTGGCCGGGCGACTCCATCCAGGCCTGGACGATCGAGGCCGGGGTGGCCTTCGCGCCGGTGCCCCAGGCGATGTTCTCGCCGAGCGACCAGGCGCGGGCGCCCTTGGTGTAGCGGACCTTCTTGAGGCGGGAGGAGAGCGTGGAACCGCTCGGGGAGACGTGGTCGAAGAAGCGCTTGTTGACCATCTCCTTCGAGAAGCCGGTGGCGGCCTTCTCGAGCTTCCGGTGCTCCTTGAGGGGGCGCAGGCCGGCGTCGGCGCGCTCCTCGTTGAGCAGGCAGAGCGTGGCGCCGGAGAGCGCCTGCGCCGAGACCGTGCCCGGTGCCGCGTCGGCATTCTCGCAGCCGGCAGCCGCCGCCGAGCTCGTGGTGGAGAGCCCGGCGGCGAGCGCCGTGGCGATGATGAGTGAGGTCGTCCGTGCCCGCATGGTCATGTTCGCTCGCAACGTGGAAGGCATCCGTGCCCTCCATTGGGAG
>JAURVW010000190.1 GCA_030655275.1 Solirubrobacteraceae bacterium | reverse complement strand
GTCCCAGAGCTTGAAGCGGATGTCGAAGCGGCCATCGGCGAGGCGCGTGATCGAGCCGGCGACCAGCGCATCGGCCGCACGACCACGCCACTCGGTCATCACGGGCTGGCTGTTCTCGTCGAGCGCGCCGGGCGCATCGATGTTCTTGAACACGCCGCTGCGTTCGAGATCGGCCTTGACGATGCCGGAGATCGAGAGCGACGGCGTCGCCTTGTCTTCATCGCGAAACTTGGGAATAGCGATCGGCAGCTGGGTCGCGCCGACGCCCGAGATCTCGACCCGGAACTGGGCCAGCGCCGGTGTGCTCGCGAACCCCGCCAGCGCGAGCGCGGCGCCGGCACAGAAGCTTCTTCGTTGTCTTGTCATGGGCATGGAGTGTCCTGATCCGGGAAAGTGAAGTTGGTTCAATCGAAGGGCCGGCGCGGCGGATGCGCGAGCAGGCCCATCTTCAGGTAGCGGTAGAAGGTGCCTTGCGCCACGTAGAGCGCGAGCACCAGGCCGAGGCGGCCATCGAGCAGCCCGCGCTTCAACACGTAGCAGCGCAGGAAGGCCCAGAGCCCGTGCGAGAGCGCCGCGCCGAGGCCGCCGCGCTTGCCGGCGCGCACCCGGTCGAGCGCGCGGCCGGTCGAGTAGCGGTTCATCTTGTCGATCGCGCCCTCGAGCGTCGGCATGCTGTCGTGAAGCAGTTTGCCCTCGAGGCGTGCGATCGGGCCCTCGACGATCAGGCGCTCGTGCACCAGGTCGTCGGAGAAGCGGCCCGCCTCGCGGCGAAAGAGGCGCAGCACGCGGTCGGGGTACCAGTCGCCATGGCGCATCCACTGGCCGCAGAAGTTCGAGAGGCGCGAGAATTCATAGCCCGCGACCTTGCCACCATCGCCGCGCGCTGCCGCCGCCGAGTCGTTTCCAGATGCGTCCGCATCGACCACGCGCCGGATCGCCGCGGCGAGCTCGGGCGTGATGCGCTCGTCGGCGTCGATGCTCAAAACCCAGCGCCCGCGCGCCGCGGCGAGCGCGCGGTTCTTCTGGATGCCGAAGCCGGGCCAGTCGGGAGTCGAGAGCACCGACGCGCCGCAGCCGCGAGCGAGTTCGACGGTCGCATCGCTGCTGTTCGCGTCGACCACGATCCACTCGTCGGCAAACTTTACCGATGCCAAGCAGCCGACCACGTTG
>JAURVW010000179.1 GCA_030655275.1 Solirubrobacteraceae bacterium | reverse complement strand
TTTCGCCGCGCGCAAGCGCCACCGCGAACAACGCTGCTAGGACGAACTCCGTTACACGACGCTGCCTGATGGTGCGCGTCGGCAACGACTGGATCACGCACTTCCAGTCGGAAACGGACGGTTACCGCGAGGCCGCTCATGGTTCGTTCCCCACGACCGAAGAGAGCCGCAGAGCGCGGCAGTTTGGCGCTACCTGGGCGACGGGGAATGCTTCCGCGTGCGCCCGCTTGCGACACACCGGCCACGCCCATGAACACCCTCCGCCAGTTCGGCTCCCTGCCCCTTTCCATCACCTTCGCGATGGCGCTCGCCCTCGCCGGCTGCGGGGGCGGCAACGGCGCTTCCTCATCGACGGCGACAACGACGACGACGACGATCGGAACGTCGACCGCCACCGCAGCAGCGCCCCCCAGTGAAGCGCTGCAGACCAGCGCGACGCCGGCAGCGAGCCCCGACACGACGCCGAAGGAAACGCTCGGCACCCCGTCGCCGATCGCCACGACCTTCCCCGCCGACGCGGGCGCGATCAACGTCAAGGCGTACGGCGCCGTCGGCGACGGCGTCAACGACGACACCGCCGCGATCCGCGCGGCGATCCGTGCCTCGAACGAGAACTTCGGCATGGCCTGGTGGCGCAACCGGATCATCTTCTTCCCGGAAGGCACCTACCTCATCTCGGACACGCTCGACAAGAAGAGCGCGAGCGGCGCCTACCTGAGCGGCATGGTGCTGGTCGGTGCCTCGCGCAGCAAGACGATCATCCGCCTGAAGCCGAACACGCCGGCTTACGCGGACCGCGCGAACCCGAAGGCGATGATCTTCACCTCGTCGACCCTGCTCACGTCTTCGCCGACCGCCGGCGGCAAGGATTACGCCGGCAAGGGCGAAGGCAACGACGCCTACGCGAACTACGTCGAGGCGATGACGATCGACGTCGGCAGCGGCAACCCCGGCGCGATCGCGGTCGACTACCTGGCCAACAACATGGGCGCGCTGCGCGACCTCGCGATCACGGCCCCGAGCGGCTCGGGCGCGATCGCGATCGCGATGGACCGCAAGTGGCCCGGCCCGGCGCTGATCAGCAACGTCGTCGTCTCCGGCTTCGACGTCGGCGTGTCGGTCAGCGGCACCGAGTACGGCATCACGTTCGACATGGTCGTGCTCAAGGGCCAGCGATCGGTCGCGCTGCGCAATGCCGGCAACGCGCTCTCGATCAACGACATGTCGATCGACGGCAACGCCATCGGCATCCAGAACCCGGACCCGCGCGGCCTGATCGTCGCGGTCGACGTGCGCTTCAGCGGCAGCGCCGCGTCGACTGCGATCGAGAACAGCGGCCACATGACGCTGCGCCAGATCAAGACCTCGAAAGCGGCGCGCTTCTTCAACCGCCCGGCCGCCGCGGGCGCCGTGTTCGAAGGCGTCTACCTGGGC
>JAURVW010000177.1 GCA_030655275.1 Solirubrobacteraceae bacterium | reverse complement strand
AAAACAGGAGAATCCTGAGAGCTCTTCCATACCCGTCTCTGCCGAGAGACTTTTTTCTTTTCTAGATCTGCCCTCAGCAGACGACTGGTGAGTTTGAAAGGAGTGCTATTCAATGTTACTTTGCTTTTCAGGGCAGTAGATCTTCATCCCACGAGGTGTATCGTTCGGCGCAATTGTAAGGGAAGCGCCGACGATGGGCAGCAGCTGGTGCAAAGGATTCCTGAAACAGCCTCGGATCCGAGTTATCAGCATCTGGTGGTGGGACTGCAACCGTCAGTGGCCACAAGTCGGGGGTCAAGAACTGGTAGGTCTTCTTCAGGGCGTAGAACGTGGCCATGACGAAGTTGCTGCGAGTACGGGTCTTGCCCTTGGAGCAGGTGTAGACGTCCTCAATACCGGCGGCCTGGATGATCTTGGTGAGGACAGGGGCGGCGACGATACCGGTACCACGGGGAGCGGGGACCAAGCGGACGGAGACGGAGCCGGACTTGCCGGTCACCTTCATGGGGACGGTGTGGGGCATACCGAGCTTGTTCCCCCAGTATCCACGGCGGATCGGGACGACGTTCAGCTTGGCGGCGATCAGGGCGGCGCGGATGGCAACAGAGACTTCTTTGCCGGTGCGGGCGCCGATTCCGACGTGGCCGTTCTTGTCACCGACCAGCACGTAGCACTTAAAGCGGGTACGCTGACCAGCGGAGGACTGCTTCTGGACGGGGAAGATGTGCATCACCTCGTCCTTCAAGGCCTCGCCCAGGAAGCGGTCGACGATGTCGTGCTCCTTGATCGGGATGGAGAACAAGAAGATCTCCTCGAGGGAGGAGAGCTTGCCGTCGCGGACCAGGCGGCCCAGCTTGGTGCACGGAACCCACTCCTTCTTGTCGCCAGCGCCACCGCGGCCACCACGGCCACCGCGACCGCCACGGCCTCCACGGCCACGTCCACGGCCGAAGCCGCGGCCTCCCTCCTCGCGTTGCTGGCCCTCAGCGGGGGCAGGAGCAGATGCGTCAGCCA
>JAURVW010000176.1 GCA_030655275.1 Solirubrobacteraceae bacterium | reverse complement strand
AGACCGCCGCGCGGCTCGCCGAGGCCGACTCGGTCGTCGTGCTCGGCCTCGGACGGTTCGGAAGCGCGATCGCCCGGGAGCTCGTGAAGACCGGCACCGAGGTGCTCGGCATCGACCGCGACGAGGACATCGTGCAGGAGCACTCCACGTTCCTCACGCACGTCGTCACCGCCGACACGACGAACGTCGACGCGCTGCGCCAGATCGCCGTCCCGGAGTTCGACCGCGCAGTCGTCGGCATCGGCACGAACATCGAAGCCAGCCTGCTGACCGCCTCGGTCCTCGTCGAGTTCGAGATCCCGACGATCTGGGCGAAGGCGATCAGCGAGCCGCACGGCCGGATCCTCGAGCAGCTCGGCGTGCACCACGTGGTGGCACCCGAGCGCGACATGGGCAAGCGCGTGGCCCACCTCGTGCGCGGCGCGATGCTCGACTACATCGAGTTCGAGGACAACTTCGCGATGGTGAAGACCCGCGCGCCCTCGTTCGCGTACGGGCTGAGGCTCAGCGAGGCGAAGATCCGTGCGGAGTATGGCGTGACGGTGATCGCGATCCACAAGGACGACAGCGGCTGGACCTACGCCACCGCCGAGACGGTGCTCGAGAAGGACGACAAGATCATCGTCTCGGGGCCGACCCGCAAGACCGAGAAGTTCGCGCTCCTGCACTAGGGACGAGAACGAGAACAGGGGGTCCCGAGGCACCTCGCCACGGGACCCCCGCTCCCGGCGGGCCGGCCTCCTCCGTGAGACCGACCCGCCGACGACCCCTAGCGGGCGCGCACGATGCGGCAGGCCGGAACCCGCGGCGATGCTGCGCCGGCGCGCTTCGCGCGGGACGGGATCCGTGCGCTGCGGTAGGCGCCGGTGCGCATGTCCTGGCGCACGCCGGCGACCCGCACCGAGACCACGTCGCGTGCCGAGACCCCACGGAGCAGCACCGAACGGCAGCGCCCGGTGAGGACGCCGAACTTCGCTCCCGACGCGAGCGACACCGAGAGGGTGTGATCGGCCGAGGCGCCGCGACGGGCCCATGAGACCACGACCTTGCGGCCGGGCAGGCGCCGCAGGTGCAGGCCGGTCACCGCACGCGGCAGGGCCTGCGCGGGAGCGACGTAGCTCGCCAGACGCACCTTCGCGCGCGGGGTACCGTCGATGTTGTCGACGACCGCGTAGAGCGTGCGTCGACCGCCGGGGCCCGGCGTCGGCCGGAACGCGAGCGTCGCGCAGGCCACGGCCATGCCCCCGGTCCGTGCCGGCGCACCGCGCCCGCAGGACCGGCCCTTCACGTCCGGCGCGATCGAACCGACGACCTTGCCGCCGATCTCCACCACGCTGACCCGCGAGCCGGCCGGCACCGTGTACGACATCCCGAGCGTCTGGAGGCTGCCACGCGGCCGGCCCATTCCCGCGTTGAACACGGGCTTGGGGCTGTAGCCGGCGGTCTCGACACCGACCGGCGCGATCGCGCCCGGCCCGGCGGTCACCCTCCACTCCCCGGCGGACGGGGAGATCAGCAGCACGGCCGTCGTCGCGGTCTCGGGGTTCTCCACGAGCATCCAGCGGCCGGTCGACTGCGCGAAGCCGGTGCCGTCGGTCGGGCTCGTGATCGTCTCACCCTTCGGCCCGTGCAGGACGATCGACGGCGGGCCCCCGTTGCCGAGCACCTTCACGCCGAGCGCGGGTGCACGGTCCGGGACCGAGAGCCGCAGGGCGGAAGGAACCCCGGACTGGAGCCGCGCCCCGGAGGCACTGATCGGGAGGGGCGAGGTGCCCGGCAACGGACCGAGCGGCGACACCCCTGCCCGAGCGCGGTACGGCCCGAGATCGCAAGAGGCACCGAACACGTCGGTCGAGCCGCCCCACCGGCGCCCGGCGCCGGCATCGAGCGACTGGGAGCGCCATTCGGTGTGCACGCGATAGGGCGCGTACCACTTCCAGTCGTGGTTCCTGACGATCACCGGGTAGCTGATCGAACCCAGGCGCAGGCAGCCGGCCACGCCGACGCCGGAGACCACGGCCTGCGTCGTCCCGCACGCCGAACTCACGCAGACCCGGATGCTGCCGTCGACGTTGAACGTGTTGGCCGGCGAGTTCACGAAGCCCTTCACGCGCCCGTCGAGTGAGAGCACGCTGAACTTCACCTTCAGGTTGGCGTAGAAGTCGATCAGACCGGTGGGCCGGATGGTGACGCCGCCGTCGGCGATGCGCTCCCCGAAGACGGAGACGTCACCGTCGATCGCGAGCGACCAGGGGTCGTTGCCGTCGGTGTCGGTGTAGGTGACCGACCCGTTGATGCCGACGGTCGAGCCCTTCCTCGGCACCGGCAGGATCGCGACGCCGATCGTGCCCTTGAGCTTGAACGGCGGCGGTGAGATGCACAGGCCGACGCCCACGCGGTTGAGGTAGACGCCCGAGAACAGCGGGACGGTGGTGCCGAGGTTGTCGACCACTCCCCCGATCTTCGAGAGGTTGCCGTCCGCCAGGCCTCCGAAGAGGGCGAGCTTCGGCTTGGCCGCCGTCGGCAGCGTGAGGACGGCGTTGCCGTCCCAGCGCGAGGTGGTCGAGTCGGTGCCACAGGCGATGAACGGCTTGCCGCCGACCGAGGCGGCCGGGCACGGGGCGACGGCGCTGCTGGAGCCGGCGGGCACGTAGGACAGGCAGGCCGAGTCGACCTTGAGGCTGCCGACCCACACGTCCTTGACCTGGAGCTTGAGGCCGTCGTAGTACACGCCGCCGGCATCGACGCGGATCGCGGCCTTGGCGGTGACGCCGCCGGCCTGCTTCGAGGGGCCGGAGGTGAAGACCTTCGGGAGGCTCACCTCGAGCGGGAACGAGGCGTAGTACTTGCCGTTCGTGTGCCACCCGAGCACGAGCGCGATGCTTCCGCCCACACTGAGCCCCTGCACCTTCGCGCCGGCCGGCACGTCGAGCCGGGCGACGATGCCCTCGTCACCCTGCTTGCCCTTGGGGAGGTCCCAGCCGATCCGGCCCTGGAAGGCCGTGAAGGTTCCGAGCTTGATCGTCGCGGTCGCGAGTTCGATCCGGCCGCCCGGCTGGCTCTTCGTGGGCCCGGACGCGACGAAGCGGGTGCCCGGGGGCGGCGCCGGCAGGGGGATGCCGTTCACCGCGGTCGACGACATCGTCTCCCAGCGGGGCTCCGCCGCGGTGCCCTCATCCGTGAGGCAACCGGGCGTCGTGATCTCCACCACGCCGAACGCGACCCGCTTGAGGCACGGGGCCGGGGTCGGCTTGGGGGTCGGCGTCGGGGTCGGCACCGCGGTCGGAGCGGGCGTCGGGTTGGCAGTCGGAGCAGGGGTCGGCGCAGCGGTCGGGGCCGGGGTCGGGGTAGCGGTCGGAGCCGGCGTCGCACCGGGCACCGGCGTCGGGGTGGGGAG
>JAURVW010000161.1 GCA_030655275.1 Solirubrobacteraceae bacterium | reverse complement strand
GATCGCGACCATCACGATCAGGCCGGCGGTGACGACCGCCGAGCCGGACGTCGCCGCGGCCTTGGCCGCCGCATCGCGCGTGGAGTAACCCTGGGCGATCTGCTCTCGATAGCGCCCGATGATGAGGAGGGCGTAGTCGATGCCCGCACCGAGGCCGAGGAGGACGGCGAGGAAGGCAGCGAACTCGGGCAGGCCGAGCGGCTTGGAGACGGCCGCCAGCAGCGCCTGACCGAACATGACACCGAGTAGCGCGGCGAGGATCGTGGCGCCCATCGCGGAGAACGAACGGAACAGCACCACGAGCAGGATCGCGGCCAGCACGATGCCGGCCAGCTCCCCGATCGGAGCTTCCTGCTCCGCCGCGTATTCGGCGAGCGTGCCACGGACCGACGCCTCGACGCCGGGGCCGTTGGCCAGTTCGGCGGCATCGATGAGGTCGGTGCCGTCCTTCTTCTCGATGTCGTCCGGGTCGGTCGTGTACTGGACGGTCGTGAAGGCGATCGTCCCGTCCTTCGAGACGCTCTGCGAGTTCGCACCGAACGGCGAGGGCGCGTTGTCGACGCCCTTGAGGGTCTCGATCTTCGCCAGGGCCTTGTCGACCGCGGCCTTGTTGGTCGCGTCGCTGATCTTGCCGGTCTTCGCGCGGAAGACCACCTGGGAGTCGACGCCCGCCTGGACGGGACTGTGGGCCTCGAGCAGGTCGATGGCCGTCTGGGAGTCCGTCTCCGGGATGGAGAAGTCGTCCGGCGCGGGCTCGCCGCCGAGGCTGGCGATCGAGAACAGCGCGAACAGGATGACGACGGCCCCGATGAGACCGCGCCCCCATCGCTTGGAGAGGGTGCGCGCCATGCGCGCGAGAAGATCAGACATGCCGGATCGGCCCCTGTGGGTGGAAGGGTGAAGTCGGCGCGCCCGAGACACGCCACCGGCGAGACAATAGCGCAGCCAGTGCAAAACTGCAGGTCATGCAGTTTTGCGTTATCTGCTTTTTCGCAATTGTCGCAGCGTCGGCTACGATCCTCCTGATGTCCCGTAAACCTGTCTTCCCCGCGTGAGCGCGCAGGACACGACGTCCGAGCTCGACGAGGCCCGCGAGCTGGGCCTGCGCGAGCGCAAGAAGCAGCAGACCCGCGAGCTCATCGCCCGGGTCGCGATGGAGCGGTTCGACCGTCAGGGCTTCGCGAACACCACGATCCCCGAGATCGCCGAAGCCGCCGACGTCTCACCGCGCACGGTGTCGTCGTACTTCCCCGCGAAGGAAGACCTCGTCTTTCCCGACACGGCGGAGACGTTCCTGCGCCTGCGCGCGCGACTCGATGCCCGGGTCGCCGGTGAGACGACCGCCGAGGCACTGCGCGCATGGATCACGGCGGAGTCCCAGCGTTGGGAGGAGCACGCCGAGCGCGCTGAGATGCAGCGCCGCGTGATCGCCTCCACCCCGAGCCTCCAGGCCTACTCGAAGCGCTTCATCGCCGAGGGCGAGCTCCTCGTGGCCGAGGCGATCGCGGAGGACCTCGGTGGTTCTCCGGACGACCTCGAGGCCCGGATGGCCTCCGCGGCCACCCTCGCGATCTTCAGCGTGCTCAACGCCCACAAGACCGCACCCGATGCCGTGCGCGACCAGGCCCCCGATTCCGACTGCGAGCCGCACACCCGCGAGCACGCCCTCGAACTTCTCGACCGCGCGCTGCTGTTCGTCAGCGCCGGTATCCGCGCACTCCAGATCGCGCGCGCCGAAGAGGCCTGAGCCCGTCGCGGCCCGCGCTCGCGCCGTCGCTCGACGAACCGCTGCGCCCCCGGCCCCGTCAGAAGAGACCGAGCTGCGGACCGTCCGGCGCCTCGGGTTCAGGTGGTTGCGGCTCCACCGGCGCCGTCTCGGGCGCAACCTCGTTCGGGGTCGCCGTTCCGGACGGTGATGCAGCCACCACCGGCTCGTCGTCGACCGACTCCTCCCGCTCGGGTTGCCGTGGAGCCGGCCGCGCGAGCAACTCGGTCAGTCGGAGCACGTCGCCTTCCAGTGCCGTGCGCAGCGCGCGCGTGTACAACGCCGCGGCCGGGCTGAACAGCGGAAGCAGGTGCACGGCGCGCCGTCCGATCTCGACGACCTCCGTCTGGCCGTGGCGCTGCTTGATCCCAGCGCCGCCGGGCCGCAGCAGCTTCGTGGCGAAGTCGCCCAGCGTGCAGACCACCCGCGGCTCGACGAGCGCGACCTGCTCCTCGAGGTACGGGCGACAGCGGCTGAGTTCCGTGGGAGCCGGATCCCGGTTGCCGGGTGGGCGGCAGGCCAGGACGTACACGAGGTAGACCTGGTCGCGGCGCAGCCCGATCGACGCGAGCAACTCGTCGAGCAGCTTGCCCGGCGAGCCGGCGATCGGGATCCCGACCGCGTCCTCGCGCGTGCCGGGGGCCTCCCCCACGAACATGAGATCGGCATCCGGGTCGCCGGCGCCGAACACGACCTGGGTCCGTCCGGCGACGAGTTGCGGGCAGCGCGTGCAGGAAGACGCCTCCCGGCCCAGCGAGCGGAGGCGTTCATGCCGTTCAGGGGCCGCGAGGGCCGCAAGGCCACCCCGGGATGACGCCGTTGCGCCCGTATCCGGGGGAGTGTCGTCGCTCACTCGACGGATGGTAGATACCGAGCCGACAGAAGAGTACATTCCCGAATGTGGCCGTCACCCGAAAGGGGCCGGACCACGAAAACGCACCACCCCACACCCCTACTCGCAACCGATCGCGCCGGCATCCGCAAGGAGCTGGACCCGACACATGCACCAGCCTCTCTCTCCGCGCATCGCGGTAGTCGGCCACGGCCGACTTGGAACCGCGCTCCACCGCGCTCTCGTCTCCTCCGGACTCGATGCCGGGGTCCGTCCGCTGGGTCGCGGAGCCACGGGCGAGGGGTCCGAGCTCGTCCTGCTCTGCGTGCCGGACCGCGAGATCGTCGCCGCGTCCGCGACCATCACCCCCGGGCCGCTCGTCGTGCACTGCAGCGGCGCCGGCTCGCTGCATCTCGCCGCCGAGCACCACCTGCGCCGCGGAGTGCTCCATCCCCTGATGAGCGTCCCCAGCGGCGAGGCCTCGCTCGAGGGTGCCTGCGCCGCGATCCGCGCGACCGACGCCTCCGACGCCGCCGTGCTTCGCAGCATCGCCGAGCGCCTCGGCATGGTGCCGATCGACGTCGCCGAGGAAGACCGCACCGCCTACCACGCGGCCGCGAGCCTGGCCTCCAATGCGCTCGT
>JAURVW010000158.1 GCA_030655275.1 Solirubrobacteraceae bacterium | reverse complement strand
CGCCCGTCGCGCCCGTCGCGCCGTTGGTTCCGTTGGAGCCGTTCGTTCCGGTGGCGCCCGTCGCGCCGGTCGCACCCGACGCGCCGACCGAGCCGGCGACACCCTGGACGCCCTGCGTACCCGTCGATCCTGAGGTGCCTTGGGCGCCGGTGGCGCCGGTGGTCCCCGCCGCGCCGACCGAGCCGGCCACGCCCTGGAGGCCGGTCGCGCCGGTCGCGCCGGTGGCGCCGGCCGTGCCCGTTGCGCCGGTTACGCCGGTTGCGCCCGTCGCGCCGGTCGCACCTGAAGCGCCGACGGAGCCCGCGACACCCTGGATGCCCTGCGAACCGGTCGAGCCAGTTGCGCCGGTTGCGCCGGTGACGCCGGTCGAACCGGTCGAGCCGGTCGCCCCGGCGGCGCCCTGGATGCCTTGTGCCCCGGCGGTGCCTTGGATGCCCTGAATGCCCTGGATGCCCTGCGCGCCGGCGACGCCCTGTGTGCCTTGGAGGCCCTGGGCGCCGGTCGCGCCCGTCGCGCCTGCGGCACCGACTGCGCCCGCCACGCCTTGAAGTCCTTGTGCGCCAGTGGCGCCGGTCGCACCCGTCGCGCCGTTGATGCCGTCGATACCGGCAGCGCCCTGGGCGCCGGTCGCGCCGGTCGCGCCGTTGGAGCCCGCTGCACCGTTCGTTCCTGCCGCGCCGGTTGCCCCTGCCGCGCCGTTCGAGCCGTTCGTTCCCGCCGCGCCGGTTGCGCCAGCCGCGCCGTTCGAGCCATTCGCACCCGCAGCGCCGGTCGCACCGGCAGCGCCGACCGCACCCGCGACACCCTGGATGCCCTGGGCGCCAGTGTCGCCTTGAATGCCCTGGGCGCCGGTGTTGCCCTGAATGCCCTGGGCACCAGTAGCGCCGGTGTTGCCCTGAATGCCTTGGGCGCCCGTGGCGCCGACTGCGCCGTTCGTGCCGGCGGCACCCGTCGCGCCGGTAGCGCCGGTGACGCCAGCAACACCTTGGAGACCATCGGTCCCGTTGGAGCCCGCTGCTCCGGTCGCGCCGGCGGCGCCCGTCGCACCGATGGCGCCCGTGACGCCGGCGACACCCGTGACGCCCTGAGCGCCGTCGGTCCCTGCCGCACCCGTCGCTCCATCGGAGCCGGTGGCGCCGTTCGAACCATTCGTCCCCGCCGCGCCCGTGGCGCCCGTGGCGCCTGTGACGCCGGCCGCGCCGGTGACTCCGGCTACACCCTGGAGACCCTGAGCGCCGTCGACACCATTCGTTCCGGCCGCACCGGTCGCGCCCGCCGCGCCCGTCGCACCGTCGATGCCGTTCGCCCCGTTGGAACCCGCTGCGCCAGTCGCGCCGTCAATGCCGTTGGAGCCCGCTGCGCCGGTCGCGCCGTCGGAGCCGTTCGTCCCGTTTGAGCCTGCCGCGCCCGTAGCGCCCGTGGCGCCCGTGGCTCCGGCTGCGCCCGTGACCCCGGCCACACCCTGAAGACCCTGAGCGCCGTCGACGCCATTCGTTCCGGCTGCACCGGTCGCGCCGGTCGCACCGGTCGCACCGTTCGTCCCGTTGGAGCCCGCCGCGCCCGTTGCGCCGTCGATGCCGTTGGAGCCGGCTGCGCCGGTCGCGCCGTCGATCCCGTTGGAGCCTGCTGCGCCCGTGGCGCCCGTGGCTCCGGCTGCGCCGGTGACCCCAGCCACACCTTGAAGTCCCTGAACGCCGTCGATTCCGTCGCTGCCTGCAGCACCGGTCGCGCCGGTCGCGCCCGTCGCACCGTCGATGCCGTTCGCCCCGTTGAAGCCCGTCGCGCCCGTCGCGCCGTCAATGCCGTTCGTCCCGTTGGAGCCCGCTGCGCCAGTCGCGCCGTCGGAGCCGTTCGCACCGGTGGAGCCTGCCGCGCCCGTGGCGCCCGTGGCTCCGGCCGCGCCCGTGACCCCAGCCACACCCTGAAGTCCCTGAGCGCCGTCGATTCCGTCGCTGCCTGCAGCGCCGGTCGCGCCGGTGGAACCCGCGGCGCCCGTTGCACCGTCGGCGCCGTTCGTCCCCTTGGAGCCAGCCGCACCGGTCGCACCATCGTTGCCGTTCGTCCCGTTGGCGCCCGCCGCTCCGGTCGCACCGGTCGCGCCGGCGATTCCGTTCGTCCCGTTGGAGCCAGCCGCGCCGGTCGCACCGTCGATTCCGTTCGTCCCGTTGAGACCAGCTGTACCGGTCGCGCCGGTGGCCCCCGTGACACCGGCCGCACCGGTGACCCCAGCCACACCCTGAAGACCCTGAGCGCCGTCGATCCCGTCGTTGCCCGCAGCACCGGTAGCGCCGGTCGACCCCGTGGTGCCGTCAGCGCCGGTAGCACCGTCGATCCCGTCGATCCCGTTGGTCCCGTTGGAGCCAGCCGCGCCGGTCGCACCAGCCGCGCCGGTTGCACCAGTTGCGCCGGTTGCACCAGTTGCACCGGTGACCCCGGCCACACCTTGCAGACCCTGAGATCCGTTGGTGCCGTTCGTGCCGTCAGCACCGGTGGCGCCGGTCGCACCCGTGGCCCCGGTCACGCCAGCCGCTCCCGTTGCACCTGCGACGCCCTGAAGACCTTGCGCCCCGTCCGTGCCGGTCGCACCCGTTGCGCCGTTCTGCCCGGCTGCCCCGGTCGTGCCGGTGGAGCCGTCGACTCCGTCGACGCCGGTCGCACCGGTGGCCCCGGTGGCCCCGGTCACACCCGCAGCGCCGACCGCGCCGGCGACGCCCTGGAGACCATCGGATCCGTTCGTCCCGTTGATACCCGCGGCACCGGTGGCGCCGGTCGCGCCATCGACGCCGTCGTCGCCGTCCGCGCCGTCGGTCCCGTCGGTTCCGTTCGTCCCGGCGGTGCCCTGGGCGCCGGTCGCGCCGGTGGCCCCGTTCGTTCCGTCGGTGCCGTTCGTTCCGTTGGCCCCGTCGTTGCCGTTGGTTCCGTTGCTTCCAGCCACGCCTTGGGCGCCCGTCGCGCCGGTGACACCGTCGGCTCCCGCTGCGCCGTTCGTACCCGCAGCACCCGTCGCGCCGTCGATTCCGTTCGTACCAGCTGCGCCTGTGATGCCCTGCGCACCAGTCGCCCCGGTCGCGCCATTCGTGCCGGCGGCACCGGTCACGCCTGCAGCACCGGTCGCACCGCTGACGCCTTGCGCACCAGTTGAACCCGTCGCCCCGTCCGAGCCCGCCGCGCCAGTTGAACCCGTTGCCCCGTCCGAGCCCGCTGCGCCGGTCGCACCCGTCGCCCCGTTCGAACCCGCCGCCCCAGCGACTCCGGTGGCACCCGTTGCCCCGTCCGAGCCCGCCGCGCCAGTCGCCCCGTTGACTCCATTCGTGCCGGCGGTTCCCTGGGCGCCGGTCGCGCCGGTCGCGCCCTGGATGCCCTGGGTACCTTCAATACCCGTCGCACCCGTCGCGCCTGTCGCACCCGTCGGGCCAGCTGCGCCTGTCTGACCGGTGGCACCGGTGAGACCGGTCGGTCCGGCAGGGCCCGTCTGGCCGATCGACCCCGTGATGCCGATGAGGCCACTGCCGGCCGGACCCTGCGGCCCGGTGGCACCCGTCGCGCCGATGGAGCCGGTCGCTCCGGTCGGTCCGGCAGGCCCGGTTGCGCCCGCGGCGCCAGTGACACCAGCCGGGCCGGCGGGCCCGGTCGCGCCTGCGGCGCCGTCAGCGCCCGTGGCTCCGGTCGGCCCAGCCGGGCCGGTTGCGCCCGCGGCGCCGGTAGGGCCAGCAGGCCCGGTTGCGCCAGCGGCGCCGGTCGCGCCGGCAGCGCCGTCCTGACCCTGAATTCCTGTCGCGCCGGTTGCACCGACGTTGCCCTGCGCACCCGTCGCGCCTGCAACGCCCTGCGTGCCGGTCGCGCCGGTGGCTCCGGCCGCGCCCTGTCCACCGGTCGAGCCTGTCGCACCCTGGGCGCCGGTCGATCCGGTGATGCCTTGCGAGCCGGTCGCACCGGTCGAGCCCTGGACGCCGGTCGCACCGGTCGCACCCCTGCCGCCGGTAGCGCCGACGACGCCAGGAAGACCCGGCAGGCCGGTGAGGCCGATGCCGCCGGAGAGACCGATCGGACCCTGCGCGCCCGTGGCACCAGCGGCGCCGGTCAGACCGATCGACCCCTGCGCGCCTGAAGGACCCGCGGGTCCTGTGGCGCCTGCGGCGCCGGTCGCGCCCGTCGGACCAGCAGGTCCGGTGGCACCCGCGGCACCAGCCGGGCCGGCGGGGCCCGTCGCACCGGCGACGCCC
>JAURVW010000152.1 GCA_030655275.1 Solirubrobacteraceae bacterium | reverse complement strand
CTTCGCGCCGGGCTTCGCGTACCTGAGCGGCGGCCACCCGAGCCTCGACGTGCCCCGCCGCACCACGCCCCGCACGCGCATCCCGGCGGGTGCCGTAGGGCTCGCGGGGCGATTCAGCGGCGTCTACCCGCAGGCCAGTCCCGGTGGCTGGCAGATCATCGGCGTGACGCGCGTACCGATGTGGGATCTGACCCGCGACGTGCCTGCGCTGCTGCAACCCGGCTTCCGGGTGCGCTTCGTCGACGCGACCGGCCAGGCCGGCGCGTTGCTCGCGTCGACCCAGGCCGAGCCGGCCGCGACGACGCCTGCGCCCGCCGGCCCGGCGCTGGTCGTGCGCAGCACCGGGTTGCAGGCACTGTTCCAGGACAGCGGACGTCACGGCCAGGCCGGGCAGGGCGTCTCCGCCTCGGGCGCGATGGACCAGGGCGCGCTGCGCGCGGCCAACCGGCTCGTCGGCAACCGGAGCGACGCAGCCTGCGTGGAGATCGTCTACGGCGGCTTCTCGCTGGTGTCGCGCGGCGACACGGTGGTGGCTTTCGCCGGTGCGGATGCACCGATCGAGCTCACGTCGGCCAGCGGTGCGCGCGCTCAAGTGCCCGGCCATCAGGCCATTGCGCTGTCCGACGGCGACAGCCTTGTGCTCGGCGAGCCGCGTGCGGGCATCCGCAGCTACCTCGCGGTGCGCGGCGGCTTCGCGGTCGCGCCAGTGCTCGGCAGCCGCTCGACGGACACGCTGGCCAACGTCGGCCCGCGTCCCGTGGCGGCGGGCGATGTGATGGCGGTGCTGCCCGTGACGCACGGCGCGATCGTCGGCGCACCCGAAGCGGCGCGCGCCGATCTGCCGACCACGCAGCAGGTCGTCACGCTCGATGTCGTCATGGGCCCGCGCACCGACTGGTTCACCGACGAAGCGGTCGCGCTGCTCGCGCGCCAGGTCTGGCAGGTGACGCCGCAGTCCAATCGCGTCGGCCTGCGGCTGCAGGGCGCCGAGTCGCTGACCCGCGCGAACCCGGCCGAGCTGCCCAGCGAGGGCACCGCGCTCGGCGCGATCCAGGTGCCGCCGAGCGGGCAGCCGGTGCTGTTTCTCGCCGACCACCCGCTCACCGGCGGCTACCCGGTGATCGGCGCAGTCGCCACCCACCACCTCGACCGCGCGGGCCAGATCCCGATCGGCGCGAGCGTGCGTTTCAACCCCGTCCAACCTTTTTCCTCCCACACGCCATGAAAAAAGTCCTGATCGCCAACCGCGGCGAGATCGCCGTGCGCATCGTGCGCGCCTGTGCCGACTACGGCGTGAAGTCGGTCGCTGTCTATGCCGACGCCGACATGGATGCGCTGCACGCGCGCATGGCGGACGAGGCATACGGCCTCGACGGCCAGCGGCCGGCCGACACGTACCTCCACATCGAAAAACTGATCGCCGTGGCCGCGCGCAGCGGGGCCGACGCGGTGCATCCGGGCTACGGCTTCCTCTCCGAGAACGCCGGCTTCGCCAAGGCGGTGATCGATGCGGGACTGGTCTGGATCGGCCCGCCGCCCGCCGCCATCGAGGCGCTCGGCGACAAGGTGCAGGCCCGGAAGATCGCGCTCGAAGTGGGCGCGCCGCTGGTCGCCGGCACGCCGGAACCGGTCAAGGACGCGGCCGAGGTGCTGGCTTTTGCGGAACAGAACGGCCTGCCCATCATCATCAAGGCCGCGTTCGGTGGCGGTGGCCGCGGCATGAAGATCGCATGGCGCATGGACGAGGTTGCGGACCTCTACGAATCGGCGGTGCGCGAAGCGATCGCTGCGTTCGGCCGCGGCGAATGCTTTGTCGAACAGTTCCTCGACCGGCCGCGCCACATCGAGGCCCAGGTGATCGCCGACACGCACGGCCACGTGGTGGTGCTCGGCACGCGCGACTGCTCGCTGCAGCGGCGCAACCAGAAGCTGGTGGAAGAAGCGCCCGCGCCTTTCCTCAACGATGCGCAGCGCGAGCGCATTCACCAGTCGGCCCGCGACATCTGCGCGCGTGCCGGCTACGTCGGTGCCGGCACGGTGGAGTTCCTGCTGAGCCCGTCGGGCACGATCTCTTTCCTCGAGGTCAACACGCGCCTGCAGGTCGAGCATCCGGTGACCGAAGAGACCTCGGGCATCGACCTGGTCGTGGAGCAGCTGCGCGTGGCCGACGGCCTGCCGCTGTCGATCACGCAGACGCCGGTCCCGCGCGGTCATTCGTTCGAGTTCCGCATCAACGCCGAGGACGTGGGCCGCGGCTTTCTGCCCGCGCCGGGGCCGGTGCTTGTGTTCGAAGCGCCCACGGGCCCGGGCGTGCGCGTCGACACGGGCGTGCTGTCGGGCTCGACGGTGCCGGGCACTTTCGATTCGTTGATGGCCAAGCTCATCGTCACCGGCGCCACGCGCGCGCAGGCGATCGTGCGAGCGCGCCGGGCGCTCAAGGAGTTCCGCATCGAAGGCGTGCCCTCGGTGCTGCCGTTCCACCGCGCGGTGATG
>JAURVW010000151.1 GCA_030655275.1 Solirubrobacteraceae bacterium | reverse complement strand
CCGGCGCGGAGGTGCGGCGGGCCGACATGCGCGAGCGTGTCGGTCGACCGACTGCCGAGCACCGGCGCGATGGCGAAGCCACCACGCACCGCGAGGTAGCTGCGGATGCCGGCGCGCGGCTCGCCGAGCGCGAGGCTGTCGCCGTCGGACAGCGCGATGGCTTCGTGGCTGGTCACGGCGCAACGAACGCCACTCGCGTGCACGAGCTCGATCGGCGCGTCGGCACCGGCGAAGGCCACGACGTTGTCGCCGCGGCTCGTCACCTGGAAGCCGCCGTAGACGATCTCGACGCAGGCCGCATCGCTCGCATTACCGACGAGGCGGTTGGCCGCGCGCAGGGCGCCTCGGTCCATCGCGCCCGAGGCCGACACGCCCTGCCCGGCCTGGCCATGGCGGCCGAGGTCCTGGAACAGCGCCTGCAGGCCGGTGCTGCGCACGACGAGCGCGGGGCCGTCGTGCGGCGGTGTGTCGATGGCGGCGGCCTGGGGCACTGGCGCCACCGCCGCGCGCTGGCCCGATACGTCGACGAAGCGCACGGTGAAGCCCGGCTGCAGCAATGCAGGCACGTCGCGGCCCAGGTCCCACATCGGCGTGGCGGTCACGCCGATGATCTGCCAGCCGCCGGGGCTGGCCTGCGGATAGACGCCGCTGAACGCTCCGGCGAGGCCCACGGCGCCCGCGGGAATGCGTGTGCGCGGCGTGGTTCGGCGCGGCACGTTCAGGCTCGGATGGCCGCCGCTGAGATACGCGAAGCCGGGCGCAAAGCCGGTGAAGGCGACGGTGTAGTCGCTGCCGGTGTGGCGGCGGATGACCTCGTCGCGCGAGAGGCCGAGCATCTGCGCGACGTCGTCCAAGTCTTCGCCGTCGTAGTCGACCGGGATCTCCACGCGCGTGCTCGCGCGCTCGACCGGCCCGGCGAGGCTGCGACCACCAATGCGTTCGACCAAGGCATCGTGCGTGACAGTGGTCGGCCGGAAACGGACCATGATCGTGCGCGCGGCCGGCACCAGCTCGTCGATGCCGTCGATGGGCTCGACCTGCAGCGACGCGAGCAGCGCCAGCGTCTGCGGCAGGTCGTCGAGTTCGACCAGCAGCGCGTCGAGGTTGACAGGCAGGAAGCGCATCACGCTGCGACTCCTGTATCGACGAATGATGCAACGGTGACGCCCGAGCGTTCGAGCAGCGCCCGCACCTGGCGCGCCATCTCGACCGCGCCGGGGCTGTCGCCGTGCACGCAGACCGACTCGGCCTGCAGGCGCACGGTGCTGCCGTCGATGGCGACGACCACGCCCTCGGTCGCGAGCCGCAGCATGCGCTCGGCCACCGCGTGCGCGTCGTGCAGCACGGCGCCCTTCTCGCGGCGCGAAACCAGCGACCCATCGGGCATGTACGCGCGGTCGGCGAAGGCTTCGGCCACGGTGCGCAGGCCGCTGGCCTGGGCCCAGCCGAGCAGTGGCGAGCCGGCCAGGCCGACCAGCACCAGCGATGGGTCGATCGCGCGGATGGCGGCGATCACGTCGCGCGCCTGGCGCTCGT
>JAURVW010000148.1 GCA_030655275.1 Solirubrobacteraceae bacterium | reverse complement strand
GCACTTCCGCTTCGCCTACAAGGTCGACAGCTCGGGAGCGACCGGGTTCATCGCGCACGTCGTCTACCGCGACGCCAAGGGTGCGATCACGAAGACGGAGCTGCTGTCGTCGAAGTCCATCTCTCCCACGCCCTCGCTGTGGCAGGCCTCGCCCAACAGCCCGCTGGCGACGATCATCCCGCTCGACGCGACCACCAAGTCGGCCTCGGTCCAGATCAAGTTCTCCGTGGCCAGCCCGGCCGATCTCAGCTCCGACATCGCCTCGACCGTGCTGGGGAAGAACGCGCTCAGCAGCTTCATCTCGAGCATCACGGGTGGCGTGAACAAGGCCATGAACATCGGGATCGCCCCGACGTCCTCGCTCGTCAACCTCGGCGTGACGATCGACTCGGTCATGGTCGACCCCTATCGCCGCGGGTAACGGCCTGGGCCCGGCCCGGGTGTGAGCGCACGGGCCGGACACCGGCCGACACCCCCGACACGCCCACAGCGACGCAGCGGCCATCCCCGCGCTCTCCCTGGCGCGTAGTCCAGAGCCATGGCCGATGGCACCCTCGCCTCACTCCTGCTCACCGCCGCCGTCATGATCGGCGCGGCTCGCGGGGTCGGCTGGCTGTTCGAACGGATCGGGCAGCCAGCGGTCATCGGCGAGATCGTCGGGGGCCTGATCCTCGGCCCGACCGTCCTCGGAGCCGTGGCTCCGGACCTCCAACGACTCCTGGTGCCGAGCATCGCGGGCGGCCACGGCGACGGGATCGAACTCCTTGCCGAGCTCGGGCTGCTCGTGCTGATGTTCTCTGCCGGGTCGCGGGCGGTTGCGAAGGTGCCGCGAGCCGACGCACGCACGATCCTCAGCGTCGCCGCCCTCGGGATGGCGCTCCCGTTCGGGTTGGGCCTGTTCGCCGTGCAGTTCCTCGACCTCCAGCCGATCCTCGGACCGGCCGACTCGACCCTCGCGCTCGAGATCGTGCTGGCGACGGTCCTGGCGATCACCAGCGTGCCGGTGATCGCCCGCATCCTGGCCGACCTCGGTCTGGGCGACAGTCGATTCGCCCGGCTGGTCCTCGTCGTCGGCGTCCTCGAAGACCTCACCCTGTACGCGGTCCTCGGCGTGGCGGTGGGCCTCGTGGCCACGCCGGGAGCGTTCGGCCTCGCCGCCGATCTGGGCATCGCGGCAGGTTCGGCGCCGGGCGTGACGATCTACGCGGTCGTCACCGCCGGGTTGCTCGGCGCCGCCTACGCCGCCGCCCGAGCGAACGTCTGGCAACGCGTCGCGGAGCGTCTTTCGCCGCACGATGAGCTCTCGCTACTGCTCGGCGGCGCGGGTCTCGCGATCGCGGGCGCGAGCTATCTCGGCGTGAGTTCGGCGTTCGCTGCGCTCATGTTCGGCGTGGCGACGACGACCGATGGGTCGCATGCGCGTCGGGCGTCGATCGAGCGGGTCGAGGCGATCGGACTGAGCGCCCTGGTGCCTCTGTACTTCGCGAGCGTGGGCGCCAGGCTCGACCTCGCAAGCGACCTCCACCTCGGATTCACGCTGCAGTTGCTCGTCCTCGGCTGCGCGCTCAAGGCGGCCAGCGTCTACGCCGGCGCACGGATCGCCCGTGAGCCGTCCACGGTCGCACTGCCCCTCGCCGTGGCGCTCAATGCCCGCGGTGGCCAAGGAATCATCGCCGCCACGCTGGCCTTGGGCGCCGGGATCCTCAACGACGCCGGGTTCGCCTCGATCGTCGTCCTGGCTCTCGTGACGAGCGCGTTCGCGGGGTGGTGGCTACGCCGCAATCGCGCGGCGCTCCTCGAGCCGGCTTCGCCTCCTGAGCCCCCCGGGCCGGCGCCGAGCCTGCCAGGAGCCGCCCGCGGCATGGGCTGAGCCCACCGTCCCTCGGCCCAGGGCGCCTCCCGGCGCGTGCAGCTCAGGCGCGGTCGCCGAGCGCGCGAGCGACCCGAAGATCCTGGAGGGTCAAAAGCCCCAGGGCGACCGAGATCACCCGTCGTTTGGTGGTGTCCTTGTCGACCGGGCGACGGAGCAGGAACCCGGCGATGAGCAGGTTCAGCCCGGCGCGGGCCAGCATCCACGGACGCCGCGAGTCAGCCGCCAGCAGGCCCGGCACGAGCGCGAGGTCGGCGACGCCGATCGCCCGCAACCCGGTCACGTCCTCCAGGCGCGCGACCCGTCCGAAGCGATCTGGGCTCGCCACCAGCACGCCACCGATCAGGGCCGTGACCAGCCCCACGCCGGAGGCTGCCTTTCGCGCCTCGTCCTCAGTCATCTCGTGCTCCCCATGACCCGATGGTACGACCGCATCGGGCGAACGTCGCGAAACGCCTTCTCGACGCAGGTCAGCGCCGTCGGAACTCGACGGTGCCGCTGCTGTCGGTGGAGTACAGGCCCACCGCGGACCCCGTCGAGAGCGCAAGGTCGTGCACGCCCTTCACCCGGTGGACTCGACCACGAGGGTAGACCCAGTAGCGCAGGCGGTCGCCGTCGGCGGCGGCCTGACGACCGCCTGCGGTGAGCACCATCCCGGGGCGCTCGATGGAGCGGCGCGCGCGGAGGTCGAAGAACCTCGCGGCCTTGCGGCTGGTGGTGGCGAGACGCAGGCGGCGCTGGCTCGGGTGGTCGGCGAACCGGCCGGCCAAGAAGGCGACGCCCGGGCTGCTGGCCAGGACATCGAGTTCCGGGTAGGAGCCGGGCGCGAGGGTGCCCAGACGACGTTCCTGGTCCTGGTCGAGGATGCGAACGACCGCCTTTCGGTCTGTGCTGGAGGTGGAGAACTCGAGCTGCGGGACGGTGTTGAAGGTCGCTTCGGGCGTGATGGTGCTCGGGGCCACCAGGAGCTCGGCGTTGAAATCACCATGTTGATCGGGCGTGCGTTCGAGCGACAGGGTCTGCCACGCGAGCGATGGGTCCGGGGCGATGGCGTCGGTCGTGGCGGCGCCCTTGAGCGGGACTCGCCCGGGTGCGCCGCCCGCGTCGCGGAAGTACAGGCCGGCCGAGGTCTCGGCCGAGCCGGTGCTCGTTCCGCGCGAAAGCGTGACATCGCGGAGAGCAGGAGCGAGGCGCGGGCCGGTGGCGTCCCACAGCGTCCAAGGGCCGATCGTCGGCTGGCTCGGCGGTGCTTCGTCGAGGGTTGCGTAGGCGAGGGCGCCGGCTGGCGTCATGACGGTCGCGAGGGTGTGACGGCGCGGCCGCTCGGCGCCCTCGATCGCGACGGAACGCTCATCGGAGAGCAAGGTCGTCCGGGCGCCCCGCTCGAGATCGAGGAACGTGATGGAGCCCGTTCGGTCGAAGTAGCTCGGGCCGGGAAACGTGCGGTTGAGCAGGACCGCGCGGCTGCCCTGGAACTCCATCAACGTGAGGTACGGCCCACCGCTCGGAGACTCGCTGCCCTCCCCCGAGTCGTCGATCGCCTTCGACGTCCCGAGGACACGAACCTGTGCCGGCCCCGTCCCCCCTC
This sequence comes from Solirubrobacteraceae bacterium, assembly GCA_030655275.1. Lineage (GTDB taxonomy): Bacteria > Actinomycetota > Thermoleophilia > Solirubrobacterales > Solirubrobacteraceae > JAGIBJ01. The sequence continues at coordinate 18,604 of JAURVW010000148.1, read as the reverse complement.
GTTTGCAGGCCACGACGATCGCATCGGCGGAGACCGCGGCGGGCGAGCCTGTGCGAACGATTCGCCACGTATCCGTCGCCCCGAGTTCCGTGCCGCGGATCTCGTCGCAGCTCGGGCCCCCGGCTGCGCCCTGCGCCACGCGAGCCGACGACGGGTCGGCGGTCGCCAGCGACCCGCCTGCCGTCATCGCCAAGGCCGCGACCAAGAAGGCGCCGCTCCTACGTGCGCTGCGGAGGCGGCGGAGGTGCTCATCGGAACTCGGCATCGCCTGGCAGTAAACCGGGAGAAGGCGCAACGTTTCGATCGCACGCGCGGTCACGTACGTGCGGCGCGGGAGACGTGGCCTGCATGGCGCTCAGCTGATGTTCTCCAAGTCCGCGAGAAGGCTCGGGTGCGTCGGCTCCCAACCGAGCGCCTTGCGGGTCTGCTCGCTGGACGACGGCTGGTCCATGGCGAAGATCGGGCCGAACGGGCCGAACGTCTCCTCAGGAACGGATTGGACGGGCAGACCCAGGCGGCGGCCGACCACGGTGGCGATGTCGATCACGGCGTCGCCCTCGTCGGCGACCGCGTGCCAGGCCGTTCCGGCAGGAGCCGACTCCAGGGCCAGGCGAAACAGCATGGCTGCGTCGGCTGCGTGAACGGCGGGCCAGCGCTGTGAGCCGTCTCCCGGGTACCCGGCCACGCCGGTGCGGCGCGCAGCATCGGTGAGCAGGCCGGCGAACCCGCCCTCGCCGTGGTCATGCACGGTGCGAGGCAAACGAATGGCTGAGCTTCGAACGCCGCGGGAAGCCAGGTCGAGCGCCGCAAGGACGGAGCGAGCTCGTCCGCTGACGGGGCCCTCGAGTGGGAGCGGATCGTCCTCGGTCGAGGGGCGCCCGGACACCCACGGCGTGCCCGACGCGACGACCATCGGGCGATCGCTTCCCACGAGTGCGCCACCGAGCGCGGCCATGGCCGCGCTCTCCTCCTCGATGCCTTGGGCCAGCGCCTCGCCGCTGCTGTAGTCGCGGCTGAAGGCCAGCGAGATCACGCCCTCAGCGGCGGCGGCTGCTCCCCGCAGGAGCTCGAGATCAGCGAGGTCCCCGCGAAGGGTCTCGGCGCCAGCCGCCTCGAGCCTGGCCACTGATGCTTTGGAGCGGGCGAGAGCCGTGACGGTGTGCTCGTGGGCAAGCAGTTCGGCAACGACCGCTGAGCCGATGGTGCCGGTGCCGCCGGTGATGAATACATGCATGAAGATGCTCCTGCGAGAGTGATGGGATACCTATCGCATCACGCTAGCAGGGTGATGCGACAACTCTCCCATGGCTATGATCGACGCATGGCCCGTTGGCAACCCGGAGCGCGAGAACGGTTGGTGATCGCGGCCGTCGATCTCTTCAACGAGCAGGGGTACGACGTCACCACGGTCGCCCAGATCGCCGAGCGTGCCGGCGTCACCAACAGCACGTTCTTCCGGCACTTCCCCGACAAGCGTGAGATCCTGGTCGCGGGCCAGGAGACGCTCAGCAACCTGCTTGCCGATGGCATCGCCGAGGCGCCGACCGGGGCGACTCCGCTGGAGGCCGTCGCCAACGGACTCGAGCGGGCGTCGAGCGAGATGGGCGCCGGTAACCGCGAACTCGGTCCGCGCCTGAAGGCCGCCGTCGCAGCCAGCACCGAGCTCCAGGAGCGCGACGCCCTCAAGAGCGTCGGCATGGCCGCCGCCATGAACTCAGCGCTCCTTGCTCGCGGCGTGGCGGATCCCGTTGCGCACCTCGCCGCGGAGATGGGCGTCGTGGCCTTCAAACGGGGCTACGCCGAGTGGTCGGAGGGCAGCGGCAAACCCACCGACGACCTTGCGCCGTTCGCGCTGGCCGCGCTTCGCGAGTTGCACGCGGCGAGCGCCGCGTTGGGCTGAGCCGGCCGCCCCAAGCCGGCTGAGTCCGCGGATGGGCGACAGTCCGCGGGTGGGCGCTTGATCTAGCGGGAGTCCGATTCCCCGAGGCGCGCCTCGAGTTCGGCGACGCGCCGTTCCAACGAGTCGATGTCCTGGTCGAGGCGCGGCGAGGTCGGGATCCCGTACCGCGACTTGCGCGGCGCGCCAGGGAGCGGAGCCCCTGGACCGCTGGGATGCACGAGACCGAAGTACTCGAGCGCGGAGGTGAAGCGGCGCTGCATGCCGGTCTTGCGCATCGAAGTCATAGGCGCACCGTAGGGCCTGGGAGGAGGGCCCCGGCGGGTGACGGCGGCCAAGGCCTTCGCGAGCTCGGCGCTCAGTCCTGGGCCGTGGGGTTGACGACGATCTCGCTCATCTGCACGTCCCGGGGTTGTTCGATCGCGAACGCCACGGCGCGCGCGATCGCGGCGGCCGGCAGGGCGATCTCGCTGCCCCGCTCGGCGATGGCGGTGCGGATGGCGGGGTCGGTGATGGAGTCGGCGAACTCGGTCCCGACGAACCCGGGCGAGATGCTCGTGACCCGCAGGTCCGGCCCCGACTCCTGCCGCAGCGCCTCGGCGATCGTGCGGACGGCGTTCTTGGTGCCGGCGTAGACCGCCATCGTCGGCACGATCTTCAGTCCGGCGGTCGACACGATGTTCACGAAGTGCCCGGAGGCCTGGGCCTGGAAGCGCGGGAGCGCCGCGGCGACGCCGTAGAGGAAGCCCTTGAGGTTGACGTCGATCATCGCCTCCCAGTCGTCGACGGCGAGCGCGTCGAGGCGCGAGATCGGGCCGATGCCAGCGTTCCCCACGAGCACGTCGAGGCGCCCGTGCTCCGCGACGGCATGCGCGACGAACGTCTCGAGGTCGGCCCGTTTGGTCACGTCGACGGGCACGTGGGAGGCGGTGCCGCCGGCCTCGCGAATGCGCTCCGCGAGCTGCTCGAGCCGATCGGTGCGGCGGGCACCGAGGACGACCGTAGCGCCGCGCTCGGCCAAGAGCAGGGCGGTGGCCTCGCCGATGCCGCTGCTGGCTCCGGTGATGGCGACGACTTTGCCTTCGATCTCGGACATCTGAGGATTCCTCTCGTTCGACGGTCGCCACCAAGGTGATGGCAGACTCTGTCATCACGCTAGCAGGGGTGATGGCATGTTCTGTCATTACCGCTAGGATGGGGGCATGCCGCGTTGGCCCACGGACTCCCGAGCTCGACTTCAGGCCGCGGCGATCGAGCTCTATCTGGAGCAGGGTTACGACCAGTCGACGGTCGCTGCAATCGTGCAGCGCGCCGGTCTCACCGAGCGCACCTTCTACCGGCACTTCGGCGACAAGCGCGAGGTGTTGTTCGCGGGCGAGAGCGAGCTGACGAAGGCGCTCGTCGCTGCGGTCGAGGCGGCTGGCGAAGAGGCGAACACGCGGGAGCGGGCTCGAGCCGGGCTGGCGGCGATCGTCGACGCACTGGAGCCGCGCCGCGAGGAACTTGCCCGCCGCCAGCCGATCATCGAAGCCCATCCCGAACTCCGGGAACGCGAACTGATGAAGCTCGACGGCTGGACGGCGGCACTTGCCGAAGCCCTACGACGCAGCGGCGATGACCCCGCAACCGCGGCGATCACCGCCGAGGTGTCGATCGCCGTGCTGCGCGTGGCCGCCCTGCGCTGGCTCGTTGCGGATCACGGGCCGCTCGCGGACGAGCTGGCAGCGGCGTTCATCGAGCTTCCCGCGATCGCCGGATGATCCGCGCGTAGCCCATCGGGTCATCGCTCGGGCCGCACATCCCTGGCGTGATGCGCTGCGGAATGCGCGACACTGAGGCCGTGGGGGCCTCGCGGAAGGACAAACTCGGCGGGACCCGCCAAGTGATCGGCGGCGTGGCCGAGCTGGTGCTGGCGGCCGACCCGGAGCTGGGGAAGACGGATCGTTGGTTCGTCCTCGGGTTCGGTGCGACCTCGCTCGTGGTGGGCGTCGGCCGCATGCGCGGTTCCAAGGGCGTTCAGACCGTGGGAACGGCCGCAGGGGCGGCCCTTGGGGTGGTCGCACCGTTCACTGCGTTTCGGGCGAAGCTGAGGTCCACCTCAGACCTGAGCGGAGCGCCGAGCGGGTCCGAGTCCGACCGCCGGCCCGATCGACGAGAGCAGGTCCGCGGACTCAACGATCTCGTCGGAGGCGTCATCTCACTGGTGATTGCCGCCGACCCCACGATGGGTCGGTCCCAGCGCGTCTCCACGGGAACGATCGGTGCGTCAGCGATCTCGGGAGGATTGGGACGCTTGACGGGAAACCAGTCCGCGATGGCCATCGGTAGCTTCGGATACCTCGTCGCCCTCACCGTCGCGATGGCTACGGCGTTCAGACGTTTCCGCCAGCGACGGGCGTAGCCACGTGAACGCCGCGGGGGACGGGTGCTCGGGGGGCGGCCGCCTAGCCTCGGGCTCATGCAACGAATCCTCATCACCGGTGTCCGCGGCAAGACCGGCGTGCCGCTGGCTCGGTCGCTCGCGGTTCGGGACGGCGTCGAGGTGCTTGGCGGCAGCAGCGACCCGTCGACGATCACGCTCGACGGCGTCGTGCCGACGGCGTTCTCGTGGGACGAAGCCGGTCACTGGCCGTCGGCGCTGACCGATGTCGATGCGGTGTTCGTCGTGCGCCCCGATCGTCCCGATGCCCCCGAGCTGATCAAAGCGCTGCTCGCGATCACCGGGGAACGGACGCGCGTGGTGCTGCTCTCCGAACGCGACGTCGACTGGTTCGAGGCCGGCAGTTGGGCGCACCGCGTGGAGGAGGTGGTGAAGGGCAGCGAACGGAGCTGGACGATCCTTCGGCCGAGCTGGTTCCTGCAAGTTCTCGCCGACTCGCGCTTCATGCGCGACGACCTCATGGACGGAACGTTCCCGTTCGCAGGAGGCGACGCGGAGATCGCCTGGATCGACGCGCGCGACATCGCCGCCGTCGCCGAGCACGCGCTGCTCGAGGACGGCCACGACGGGCAGACCTACGAGCTGTCGGGCCCGGAGGCCCTCACCTCGGCCGACATCGCCGCGCAGGTCTCAGAGGCGCTGGGTCATCCGGTCGAGCGCGTCGATCTCTCCATCGGCGACGCCGTCGTCCACCTCGACGGGTTCGACCGCGAACTCACCGTGATCACGTTCGAGCGGGTACGAGCGGGCTCCTTCGCGGGCGTCACCGACACCGTCGAGCGCGTGACGGGGCAGCCCGCTCGGACGCTCGGGCAGTTCCTCGCCGACGGCGAGTTGGACGCCGACGCCTCAAAGGCCGACTGAGAGCGCGGCGCCACGGGCGCGGGCGCGCTGATGGCGAACTCACCGAATCCGGCGCTAGGGCCGGATGGCAGACGCCAGCCGCGGCGCTGCCGCGCGCAGCGCCACGGCGAACGCCGCTGAGCCGACGCCCGCGGCCACGAGTCCTCGGACCAACTCGTCGTCGACGAGCTGCGCCAGCGCGGCAGCCGGCCCGAAGCTGACGGCCGCGAGGGCCGCCGCGGCGACGGCGAGGCCGGCCACGATTCGTCCGAGCCCGGCCGCCGGGCGCAGGGCGTAGACCCCGAAGGCGACGGTCGAGACGCCGGCCGCGAGGGCCACACCCGTCACGCCGAGCGCCAAGCCGAGCAGCGCGGTCGCCGCCACGTGGAGCGGCAGCGCGAAGAGCAGGCCGCGGTTGAGGCGCAGCACGGCGTCGCTCGTGAACCAGCAGGAGAAGGCGACGTTCGTCGCCAGGGTCGCGAAGGTGAAGGGCGCGAGGAGGAGCAGACAGGTCGCAAGGAGCTCCGGGTCGGCGGTGCCGACGCGTTCGGGTGCCACGAGGGCGACGAGCGGTGGGCCGACGAGGGCGCCGAGCGCGAGGGCCGCGCCCGCCAGGAAGAACGGCAGCCTCACGCCGGCGAGCACGATCCGGCGCAGGCGGGCGCCGAGCTCGTCGCGCGCATCGGCGAGCACGACGGTGTCGACGATCGCCGTCGTCGTCCCGAGGATGCCGCAGAGATAGGAACAGGCGAGGAAGGCGAGCGCGAAGAGCGAGACGGCCCCGGCCTCATCGGTCACCTGCGCGCAGAACCCCACCGAGACGACGTAGACCGCGGTCGAGAACATCGGCACGAGGTTCTCGCGGCCCAGCATCCCGAGCGCGCTGAGCGCCGCCCGCGGCGACGGCCGATGCCACCGTGGCAACGCGACGATCGCCATGCCGCCGCACGCGGTCGCGCCCGAGATCACCGTCGCCCAGCCGAGGGCGTTCTCCCGTTGGCTCGGAAGCAGGAGCGCGAATCCTGCGAGGCCGACGATCCCGCCGGCGGCGAGTGAGAGCGCGCCCCAGGTGAGGCGGCCGCGCTGCGCGATGATCGTGGCCCACGTGACGGCCGCGAACTGCGCGGCCATCCCGAGCCCGAGCACCGGCAGGAGGTCGGCGGCGGCGTCGCGCGCCTCCTCACCCGAGGCGACGAGCTGGCTGAGCGGCTCGCGCAGCACCGTCGCGAGCACGACGAGGAGGACGGAGACCGCGGCGAGGCCCCAGGCGAGGTCGACGCTGCGCATCCGCGGGCGCTCACCGCCGATCGCGGCGCTCGCGCTGATTCGGCTGCCCTGCGCGAAGACCGTCACGAGCACGTAGAGGCTGTACGCACCGAGCACGCCGTCGGTGGTCGCGCTCGTGCCGAACTCGCCGAGGAACAGGAGCATCTGGGCGGCGCTGGCCGACGCCAGCACGAGCGCCGAACCCGCGGTCGCGAGCCGCGCCAGGCGATGTCCTGCGGCGTCGGCGACCCGCTGCGGGCCGCCGTCGCCGGACGCGTTCACCCGGCGCTCCGCGCGAGCAGCGTGTAGCGCGTCGACCGGGTGCGGTCGTGGTCCCAGTCGCCGGTCCCGTCGGGCGCGAACACGTGGGCGGAGGCGAAGCCGGCGCTCAGCGCGAGCGCGAGGGCGACCTCGGGGAAGAGCGGACCATGGTGGGTCGGATCGACCCAGAAGGTCGAGGCCGCGCTCACCTCGTGCGGATTGATCGTCTCGATCGCGAGCACGCCACCGGGGCGCAGCGTGCGGATCGACTCGGAGAAGAACGCCTCGAGGGTCGGCACGTCGAGGTGCTCGAGCACGTGGATCGCGGTGACGGAGCCGAGGTCGCCGGCATTCAGGTCGCGCAGCGCGGCGATGCCGTCGCCCGCCGTCGCGTTGCGCCCTCGCGCCTTGGCCTGCTCGATGAGCTCGGCGTCGAGGTCGATGCCGCGCACGTCTTCCACGCCGGCCTGCTCGGCGACCTCCATGAGCTCGCCGCGGCCGCAGCCGATGTCGAGCAGCGGCCCGTGGCCCGCGAGGAGCGGCCCGTAGACCTCCATGATCTCCTTCACGCGGTCGTACGGCCCGCGGAAGACGGAGAGGAAGTCGGCGTAGTTGTCGCCGGTGGAGACGAGGTCGGTGCCGCCGAGCGCGCGGCCGATGCCGGGCGTGTCGGTCACCGAGAAGCCGGCCTCGCGGATGCCGTACGGCTCGATCGAGTGGCGCAGCAGGTGGTCGTCGACGCGTCGGGTGAGGTCGCCGATCACGCCCTGCAGCTCCTGGACGCCGGTGATGATCCGTGCGGTGGTCTCGGCGTCGCCGGCTCGCTGGGTCTCGGCCTCCGAAGCGGCGCGGCCGACCGAGCCCGAGAGCTCCTCCACGCGCCGGCGGAGCTCGCCCACGTCGCCGCGGAGGTCGGCCGTGCGGGTCGCGACCGCCTGGTCCTGCGTGCGCCACCAGCGCGCACGGATCTTGCCGGCGGCGGGCACGCGACGGAGCGCGGACTTCGCCAGCTGCTTGCGACTACGACGGCCGGCGCCGGCGGGCGAGGGAGCGGTGGAGGCGGGGTCGGCGTCGGGCATCGAAGTCGGGGCGGGTCGGGGCGCACGGGCGCGCACGATCTCCAGACGATCCCGCATCGCCCGGCCGGAGGTCGCGAGGTCGTGCTGCGTGCGCACACGCTCCTGCCCGCGCAGGGCCATCGCGGCCGCCGCCTCGGGCTCCTCGACGATCCAGCGCAGGTGCCCGGCAAGGTCGTCGAGATCGGGCTCGGCCCAGGTGCCCTCGGGCGGGTACGGGATCGCGCCCTCGCCCACGCGCGTGGGCGTCCACCGCACCATCCGGGCGACGGACTCGTCGGTGTACTGCGTGGTGCCGCCGTAGGCCGTCACGACCACCGGCTTGCCGAGCAGCATCGCCTCGGCGGGCGAGTAGCCGAAGCCCTCCGAGCGGTGCGGCGAGACGAAGCAGTCGCACAGCTCCAGGAGGCCGTTCTTCTCGCGGCCGGAGAGAAAGCGGTCGATGAACTGGATGTCGTCGCGGCCGGCGGCGGCGAGGCGCACCTTCTCGTCGGCCTCGGGCACGCTCTCGTGGTTCACGCACTTGAGCACGAGGCGAGTCTTGGAGGCGGCCGGATCCGGGAACGCCCGGCGGTACGCGTCGACGAGCCCGCTCGGGTTCTTGCGGGCCTCCGTCGAGTGGTAGTCCCACATGTAGAGGAAGACGGTCTCGTCCTCGCCGAAGCCGAAGTGCGAGCGCTCCAGCGGCGTGTCGAGCCGCGACACCGACACCGGCACCGGGAACACCCAGACCGGCACGTCGACGTGCGGCTCCACGAGGCCGCGGATGAAGTCGGTGCCGACCCAGATCTCGTCGAGCCACGCGAGGGCCTCGCCCCACTCCTCGGCCGGGAACGGATCGACCTCCCACCACCACACGCCGATCGACGGGCGACCCTCGAAGAAGCCGGGGCCGACGTCCTCGGCGAAGCCCGGCATCTGCTCGCCGTTGACGACGATCACGTTGATGTCGTGGTCGGCCTCGTCCGGTCCGACGGGCTGGAACTCGGCCTGCTGGCGGGTCGGCGGGAGCATGAGCCCCTGCACGGGGGTCGACGGCACGCCGCCGGCCTCGAGCGCGTGCGCGATCTGGCGGGCACTCTCGCCGAGGCCGAGCTCGGACGTGAGGTAGCCGGCGACGTTGACGCCCGGCGTGTCGGCGGGGCGCGGACCGGCCTGCGCCGCGGAGGGCGCGGCGTCGAGGAACGCGGGGCGGGGCGGGAGCCAGCGCTCGGGCAGGCCCATCTCGTCGCGGCCGTGCACCCACGCCCAGCCGAGGTAGCCCAGGCCGTCGGGACCGTCGAGCGACGGGTAGGCGGCGTGGAGATCCTTGCGCTGCTTGTGGACGGCCTCCAGGAAGCGGTTCACGCCGACCGACCCGCCCTGGCGCGCGGGCTGCTGCAACCAGGTGTCGAGCTGGGCCGCGCCCTCGGGCGTGAACGGCGAGCGGGTGATCACGTCGGCGCGCATGCCCGCGCGGATCAGGCCGCGCAGCACCTTCGAGACGGGGTATCCATCTGGGAGGGTGGTCCAGCGGACGGGTTCAGGGCGGGGCTCCCAGCCGAGCGCGAGGAGCGCCTCGGCGCGGCGGCGCAGCACCGGCGCGATCGCGGGCGTATCGCTCACGCGCGCCGTGCGGACCTTGCCCTCGAGCAGGTGCGGCTGGTGCGGGTCGAAGCCGCGGAGCGCGAGCAGCGTGAGCGGCGCGCCGTCGACGAGCGGCACCTCGGGTGCCTCGCCCGCCTCGACCGTTCGGGTGAGCAGCTGCGCGGGCGAGAGCACCAGGCCGCCGTCGCCGAGCACGCGCGCGTCGTCGTGCAGCGCGAGGCCGTTGAACCACTGCTGGGCGATCTCGGGGGAGGCGATCTCCTCGTGCGTCGGGCGGTCGCGCGGCACGGGCCACTCGGCGAGCAGCGCGGCGACGGCCGGATCGCCGACCCGCCAGCCGAGCACGGATCGGGCGACGAGTTCGCCGCCCTGGCGCAGGATGGCCGTTGCCGGCTGCACGGCGTGCGGACGACCCTTGGCGTTGTCGGCGCGCTCGTTGGCGTAGGGCGCGAGCGACGGCGCGGCGCGGCCCGCGACGAGGACGGCGCCGTCGAGGGCGTCCCAGAGGGCGGTCGGCGTGCCGACGATCTCGACCTCCTCGCCGATCCACAGCACGTGCTCGCCGGGCTCGCCGACGGCCGCCAGTGCGTAGGGGAGGGCGGCCCAGAGGATGCCGTCGCGGCCGTACGCGGCGGCCCAGCGACCGACGAGGTCGGCACCGAGGCCGAGGTCCTCACCGGTGATCACCGGTTGGGCGTCGCCGAGCAGCGAGAGGGTGCGCTCGTCGCCGTCGAGCGCGACGACGGTGCGCGCCGCCTCCGGGTCGAGCGCGGCGAGGCGGTCGGCGGCGTGCCGGACCGCGTGCGCCGCCCCGAACGTGGCGGCGATCAGCAGATAACGACGGCTCACGAGCCCTTGTTCGGGACGAACTCGTCCAGCTGCTGCTCGATCACCGCGGTGATGTCGGTGTAGCGCGTGTAGTCGATGTAGCGGTGGATCCAGTCCTCCTGCCACGGCAACGCCACGAGCGCGTCCTGCCCGCCGATGTTCGTGATCTCGAAGGCGACCGCGTCGCGGTGGCGGTCGACGATCTCGAGCCCGTCCTTCTCCACGATCGTGCCGCTGAGCGTGTAGCGGCCCTGGCGCAACGGCAGGGCGACGAGCACGACGAACTGCCACACGTCGCCGACGGGGATGTCGGCGTCGATCGGTCGCTTGGCCGAGAACACGTCGATTCCGTCCTCGCTGCGGATGGTCAGCTCGACGGTGCCGCCCGAGATCGGCGAGTGGAGGACGACATCGGTGACGAGGCGGACGCTGTCGCCCGACTTGAGGTGGCGCACCGGCGTGTAGTCGACCGGCGGGAGCACCTCCATGTTCACGAGCTGCGCGCGATGGTTGCCCGGGCGCTGCGGGACGGGCGGCGGACCCTCGTGTTCGTTCTCGCCCTCCTCCTCGTCGTCGGCGGGTGTGTCCATCGGGAGGTCGATGACCACCTCGTTCTCGAACTGCAGCGAGAGGTACTGCTCGGCGACCTCCTCGGGGTCGCCGATGGCCTTCATCACACCGTCCTCCAGGAGCATGGCGCGGTCGCACAGGCGCGCGACGCTGCTCATGTCGTGGGTCACGAGCACGATCGTCTTGCCGGCCTCGCTGAGCTGGCGGAACACCTGGAAGCACTTGGCCTGGAACGCGGCGTCGCCGACGGCGAGCACCTCGTCGATCAGGAGCACGTCGGCGTCGACCTGCGTGAGCACCGAGAACGCCAGGCGCACCTGCATGCCCGAGGAGTAGTTCTTGAGCTTGAGGTCGACGTGGTCCTCGAGCTCGGCGAACGCGATCACCTGGTCCACGCGCGCGGCGGCCTGCTTGGGCGAGAGGCCGAGCATGATGCCGTTGAGCACGATGTTGTCGCGGGCGGCGAGATCGGGGTTGAAGCCGACGCCGAGCTCGATGAAGGTCGACAGGCGCCCGGCGATCGAGATCTTGCCCTTGTCGAGCTGGTAGATCCCGGCGAGGCACTTGAGCAACGTCGACTTGCCCGAGCCGTTGCGGCCGACGATCCCGAAGAACTCACCGCGCTTGATGTCGAAGTCCAAGTCCTTGAGGACGTGGAAGACCTTCGCCTCGCGATCGAAGCGGGGGTTGACCACCCGCTCCTTGAGGGTCTGCCGGCGCTCGCTCGCGAGCCGGAAGTCCTTGCTCACGCCTTCGACGGCGACGGCGATCTCGGAGGCGCTCATCGGTGCGCAACCCTATCGGCACCGGCGGGGTGGCGTGCCCGTGCGGCGCGCCATGCCGGGCCGGCGATCCGGGCGTCCCCGGCCGCTCCGGCGGCGCGGACCCACCGGCCTGCCCTCAGGCCAGCGACTTCTCGAGCCGCTCGGGCTGGGGTGCCTTCTCGACCTTCCCGGCCTCGAAGACGGCGAAGAGCACCAGGATCCACACGCACGTGGCCAGCACGATGTGCACCCACACGAGCTCGGCAGGGAGGCCGTTGTAGTACTGGAACAGGCCGACGGCGCCCTGGAGCGCGTAGACCACGAGCAGCGCGGCGATCTTGCGCTGCAGCCGCTGCGGGGCCCCGCGCTTCCACAGGAATGCGAGCACGAGGAACGTGACGATGAAGGTGAAGGTGCCGACGTGGCCGTGGCGCAGGATCAGCGTGTGGAGCGTGTCGGGGCCGAACCAGTCGATCCGCTCGGTCACCTCGCCCGTCGCGCGCGAGCCCGGATGCGGGCCGGCGCCGGTTGCGAACGTGCCGATCACGACGATCAGCGTCACGAGCGGCAGCAGGGCGCGGACGGCCCACACGCTCCAGCGGTCGGCGTGGAGCGTGCGCGGGCGCGACCCTGCCGGATGGTTCGACCGCCACACCAGCAGTGAGGCGCCGATCAGGATCAGGAACGACAGCAGGAAGTGCGCCATCACGAACGTGGGCTTGAGCTCGTACTCGACGGTGAGCGCGCCGAGGCCGCCCTGGGCGGCGACGCCGACGGCCGGGATCGCCGAGAGCCGCAGCAGCATGCGATCGCGCGGATTGCGGCGCCACATCATGAAGAACACGGCGATCGCGATGGCCCCGACCGCACCGGAGATCAGGCGGTTGCCGAACTCGATCCACTCCGGCTGGTTGGCCGTGATCACCTGGTCGTTGCACTCCGGCCAGTTCGGGCAGGCCAGGCCGGACCCCGAGAGGCGCACGGCGGCGCCCGTGAAGACGATGAAGGCGAGCAGGACGAGCGACGCGAGCGCGGCCCGGTGCGCGGCCGCAGGGGAGAAGCGGGGCAGACGCATGGAGATGTCCAGGGTACGGGGGAGCGGCGGGTCGCGGCGCTGTCACGCGCGTCGAGTCGGCGCACCGTCGTTAGGGTTGCGGCCGATGCAGGTGCGTGAACTGAGGATTCCTGGGGCGCTCGTGATCGAGCCGGCGGTGCATGGTGATGCACGCGGGTTCTTCTGCGAGACCTATCGTGAGCCGCAGTGGAGCGAGCATGGGATCCCGTCGCACTGGGCGCAGGACAACCACTCGCGGTCTGGCAAGGGCGTGCTGCGCGGCATGCACTTCGCGATCGGCGAGGGCCAGGCGAAGCTCGTGCGCTGCGCGCGGGGCCGCATCCTCGACGTGGTCGTCGACCTGCGCGCCGATTCGCCCACGTACGGGGAGTGGGAGGGCGTGGAGCTCTCCGACGAGAACATGCACCAGCTCTACGTGCCGATCGGACTGGCCCACGGTTTCGTGGTGCTCAGCGACGTCGCCGACGTGACCTACAAGTGCACGACGGTCTACGACCCGGAGGTCGAGCGTGGCATCGCGTACGACGACCCCGAGGTGGCCATCGAGTGGCCGACCGACATTGAGCTGCTCGTGAGCGAGCGCGACGCCAACGCCCGACTGCTGTCGGATCTCAGCGACACGCTGCCCTTCCGCTACAAGCGGTGAGCGGCTCGATCCCGAGGTCGACACCCCGGGATCGAGTCACCCGACGTGAGGCGTCGGAGGCGGGGTCAGACCCGCGAGCTGTTCTTCGTGATCGCGCCGTAGGCGACGAGCACGATCACCACGCCGATGATGGCGCTGAGGAGGCCGCCGAGGTCGAAGGCGTCGTCGTCGCCGATGCCGAGCACGCGCGAGAAGACGAAGTAGCCGACGAGCGCGCCGACCAGGCCGAGCACGGTGGTGAGGATGATCCCGCCGCCCTGCTTGCCGGGAACGAGCAGCTTGCCGATGGCGCCTGCGACGAGGCCGAGAATAATTGCGCCGATCATGGGGGTCCTGCTTTCGATGGGTGGCCGGATCGGTGAGATCGAGCCGATCCGGGGTGCGGGAGGATCGAACCTCTGCACCATCGACGGTAGGGGTGGGTCTTCCGGGGGACAGCTCCCTGGGGCGCCAGGCCCGGTCATCGGAGTACAGTGCCCCGTCGATGGCAGCCACCGGACAGGACCTCAGCAAGCCCCCGGCGGCGTCGCCCGAGCCTCGCCACGACCTCACCCTGCGTGAGATCGAAGGGCCCTCGGCCCTCGGCGGCGACCTCAGGCGCTTCGCGTTCCTGACGGTCACGATCGCCGTCACCGAGTTCAAGCTCCGCTTCTACGGGTCGATCCTCGGCTACTTCTGGCAGCTGTTCCGGCCGCTGCTCCTCTTCACGACCCTCTACCTGGTGTTCAACCACCTCGTGAAGGTCGGCGAGGCCGTGGACTTCTACGCGGCCGTCCTGCTGATGAACATCGTGCTCTACACGTTCTTCATCGAGGGCTCGTCGGCGGTGACGGCCGTCGTCGACCGCGAGCAACTCGTGCGCAAGATCCAGGTTCCACGCCTCGCGATCCCGCTCGCCGTCACGCTCACCGCCTCGTTCAACGTGGTGCTCAACCTCGGCGTGGTGCTGATCTTCGCCGTCTTCTCCGGCATCCGACCGCACTGGGGCTGGCTCGAGGTCCCCTTCCTGCTCGTCGCCCTCGCCGTCCTCGCCGCCGGCGTCGCCATGCTGCTCTCGGCCCTCTACGTGCGCTACCGCGACGTGAAGCCGATCTGGGACGTCATCTCCCAGATGCTCTTCTACGCGACGCCCGTCATCTACGTCCTCGACGGCCTGCAGTCGCTGAGCAACGGCATCAAGGAGGTCATGGCGATGAACCCCCTCGCCACGATCCTCATCCAGATGCGCCACGCGATCATCGACCCCGCCGCGCCGTCGGCCTCGGCGGCCGTGGGTGGCTCCGTCTATCTCCTGATCCCGATCGCCCTCGGCGTCGGCATCGTGATCCTCGGCTACCGCGTGTTCGACCGCGAAGCGCCGCGGATCGCCGAAGAGCTCTAGGGCCACGACGGTGCGAGGCAGCGCGTGAGCCGGCGTGGCAAGCGAGGCGGCCTCTTCGACCTCCTCGACGCACTCCCCACGGTCGTCGCGCTGGCGATCGTCGGTGCGGCCGTCGCCGGGTTCGTCGCGAGCCGCCTCGGAGATGGGGCCCATGTCGCCGAGGCCGCGGTCGGCGCCTTCCTGGGGCTGCTGTTCGGGTCGCTCGCCGTGTGGCGCGCCCGTCGCCGACGGCGCTGAACCCCGCCGAGTTCCGTCGGCTCAGCCGATCAGTGCCTGCCAGGTGGTCGCGTCGGTCTGGCCGTTGGCCGGCAGGGCTCGGGCTGCCTGGTAGGACCGCAACGCGTTGAGGGTCGCCGGACCGAACTGGCCGTCGGCGGTGATCGTCGCGCCGGCGGCGACGAGCAGGGTCTGGAGACGACGGACGAGGTCGCCGGAATCGCCGGCCTTCAGGCTCGGCCAGCCGGGGTCGGGCAGCGCGACCGGGGCCGGGGCGGCCTCGTTCAGGACGTTCCACGTCGGCTGGGCCGTGATCTCGGCTCGCCACCACGAGACGCCCGGGACGCCCTGGCCGGCCCAGATCGCGCGAAAGCGGCGGAGCTCGTCCGGGGACGGGTCGTTCCAGCCCTGCCCGATGGGCGCCATGGGCACGTCGTAGATCCGGTTCGTGGCGATCGTGCGGGTGGTGACGGCATCGACGGAGCCGCCGATCTCCTTCCAGTAGACCTGCGGCAGGTTGGCCTGCGCGCCGCCCGGCCCGAGGAAGACGGAGTACGGCACGGAGGCGTGCGCGTCGACGTACGCATGCGACGTGAAGCCGACGGGGTAGTCGTTGCCGAGCCCGGCCCGGACGGCATCGACGTACTGGCGGGCCTGGGCGTAGCGGTTCGCGTACTGGTCCTCGGCATTCACGACGAAGCAGTCCTGGCCGGTGGCCTTCGACGCGACCGCCGCCGCGGCCTCGGCGCCCGGATCGCCGCCGTAGACCACCTGCCAGCCGCACACCCGCAGCCCGCGGGCGTGGAAGGCGTCGACGAGCGGGCCGGTGTATTGCGGGTCGGCATCCTTGCCGTCGGCGGCCTTGATGAAGAGGGTCGACATGCCGGCGGCCTTCACGCGCGCGGCAATCGCATCGACGTTGCCGCCGTCGGCGTCCTTCAGGAACCAGATCCACTCACCGGCGCCGGTGAAGACGGTCGGCAGGGCCGGCGCAGGGCGGGGCGCCGGAATCGGGATGACGGGCGCGGGCGCGGGCGACGGGGCGACGACGGGCACGCTCGGTGGCGCCGCGACCGGCTTGGGCGTGGGTGTCGTCGGCGTCGAGGTCGTGGGCTTCGGGGTCTTGACGGGCTTCGCGACGACCTTGATCTTCAGTGCGTTGGAACGTTTGCGGCTGCCACTGGCGACGGTCACCGACACGCTCCCAGGGGCGGTCTTCGCCGGCACGGTCACGACCAGGCCGAGCTTGCGGTCCTTCACCAGCTTGCCGCGTTTCGTCGCGCCCTTCTTCGGCTTGAACGAGACCTGCTGGCCGCGCACGAGCCGCGATCCGCGCACCTGGAGCCGGTCGCCCACGGCGAGGGTCGGCGTGCGCTTGCAGGCCGCCAGCGTCGCGGGCACGCAGCGCAGCGCCGTGAGCTTCGGCGCCTTTGCGGCCGCCTGGGCTGCGGGCGGTGCTGCCGCCAGGGAGACGGCCACGGCAAGGCCCGCGACGGAGCCTCCGATCACACGTCGTCTGGTCGGCTCGGGCGCGCGCAGGAAAGCCACGCGGCGGAGCGTTGCAGATCGCCTGAGCGGCAAGGTGGCCGGACCCGGCCGGAGGAGAGGCCCGCGCTCCGCGGCCGCGCTTCTACGCTCGCGTGATGCAGCAGGACGAAGTCATCATGGAGGCCCTCCGAAACG
The DNA here is from genome assembly GCA_030655275.1 of Solirubrobacteraceae bacterium. Taxonomy (GTDB): domain Bacteria; phylum Actinomycetota; class Thermoleophilia; order Solirubrobacterales; family Solirubrobacteraceae; genus JAGIBJ01. The sequence continues at coordinate 2,071 of JAURVW010000148.1, read as the reverse complement.
CTCCGCCGTCGGCGGCACCGGTCGAGCCGCCGGCAGAGGAGGGCGAGAAGGTGATCGAGGCCGAGAGTCTCGGCGACGTCGACGAGAGCGTGGTGACGCACTGGATCGAGTCGAACGGCGGCCGCACCGAGGAGGTCGACGACGCCACGGTCTGGGTGATCGGGGAAGACGCCATCGAGCTGTAACGCCGTCGCCGGCGGCCCGTCAGGCGTCCGTGCCGTCGTCGAATCCAGGGCCGTTCGCTGGCGCGTCGCCGCTGGCGGGCGTCCGGTCTAGACTCGCCGCTGGATGAGCGACGACGCGCAGCCAGGGTCGCCGTCGGCCCCAGCGGAGCCGATGAGCGATGCGACCGAGAGCGAGCGCGCGACGCAGCACGCCCTCGCCAAGGCGCAGCAGGCCCTGCTCGAGCGCGACCTGCGCCTCGCCGACCTCTCTCGCGAGGCCGAGGAACTGCGGGCGTCGAACGTCGAGCTCGAACTGAAGTTGGAGGCCGCGGACCCGTGGCGTCCCCGTCACCTCGCGTCGGCCGCGAAGCAGCGGGCCAAGGCGCTCCTGAAACCGGCTGAATCGCCACGGCCGTTCCCGGGCGTCGCGCTCGCCGGCCTGCCCGTCACGCTCGACAGTGCGACGCCGCAATGGACGCTTCGGGAGTGGGTCGACGGGCAGACGCACGCCGCGGTTCGCGTCGACCCGCCGTCCGGGTTCAGCTGGGGGCTCGACCTCGCTCCCGGTGCCGAGGTGACCGGGTTCGTCGCGCTGCGCCCTGCTGCCTGGGACAAGAACAGCGGCGGCCTCGACCTGATCGTCGAGCTGCACGACCCGGCAGGGACGCTCGTCACCTCGTTCGCGATGGCCGTCGATCCGGCCGGCCTGGAGGCGCACCGACGCTGGCTCCCGTGGCGCGTGGCACTCCCGGCGACCGGTCCGCACCGCCTCACGCTCCGGACCGAGGTCGCATCCGGCGCCGCGCCCGACTACGCGTGGGGCGTGATCGGCGACCCGCGCCTCGAGACCCCGGCGCTGCGTGCCCGCAGCATCCCCCGTGCCGACGGTGAACGGTCCGGCAAGCTCCTCGGATCGATCCGCGACGCGCGGCCCGGCCGCGGCGGCGCCGCCCCGTCGGTCTCGCTGCTGATGCCAGTGCACGACCCCGACCCCGGGCTGCTCGACCGCACGATCGCCGCCGTGTTCGGCCAGACCGACCGCGACTGGCAGCTCTGCATCGTCGACGACGGCTCGAGCGATCCGGCCGTCCGGGATCGCCTCGCCCGCGCCTCCCAGGACCGCCGCGTGACGCTCGCCCGCCACGAAGCGGCGAAGGGCATCAGCGGTGCGACGAACGCCGCGCTCGGGATAGCGACGGGCGAGTTCGTCGCCACGCTCGACCACGACGACGTGCTGGCCCCGGACGCGATCGCGCAGGTGAAGGCGTACCTGGCCCGCCATCCCGAGACCGACCTCGTCTACTCCGACAACGATCTGCTCGCCGGCAACCGCCGTTTCTCGGCGGCGCTCAAGCCCGACTGGTCGCCCGAGCTCCTGCGCTCGGTGATGTACACGCTGCACTTCAGCGCGTACCGCCGCTCGGTGATCGAGGCGCTCGGCGGCTGGCGCAGCGTCTTCGACGGCGCGCAGGACCACGACCTCGTGTTGCGGCTCTCGGAGTCCACCGACCGCATCGGCCACCTGCCGCGGGTGCTCTACCACTGGCGCGCGCATGCCGGTTCGGCTGCGCTGGGGGAGCTCGCCAAGCCGCTGGCCTACGAGCGCGGTGTGCGGGCGATCGAGGAGCACCTCGAGCGGACCGGCCACGACGACGCGACGGTGACCCGCCATCCCGGTGGGCGCTACCGCGTGCGTTATCCGAGGACGGCTCCGGTCACCGTGTTCGCTGGCCTCCCCGCTGATGAGGCGACCGACGGACCGGTCGCCTCAGACGCGACGCGGTCGGTCCGCGAGCCCGCCGCGGCGATCCTCGCCGCGCTGCGCCCGGACGACCGGCTCGTGCTGGCCGCGACCGAGGCCGGCGCCCCGCTGGCCGAAGCCGCCGCGGAGGCGCTCGCCGACGATC
>JAURVW010000141.1 GCA_030655275.1 Solirubrobacteraceae bacterium | reverse complement strand
GTGGCGGGACTGGCTCCGGCGCAAGAGGTGCCGGATCGAATGCAGATTCTTTCGACATGGTGACTGGGTTTGAACTGGACCAGCGAAGCTGCAAGGAGTTACTAGACGCACACGCGGACTCCGTTACAGGCCTACCAGTCGTGAAAAAATGGCTGGATGGGCCCAAATCCCTTCTCGTTTGCCAAGTCGACGCCATGCTCACCAATTGGCGAGCTGGAGTCCTCCTGCTTGACCAACTCGGGGAATATGTGCGCTTGCAGAACCTGTCAGACATGGATGCCGCCATACCCGGAACCGTCTTGCACGCAATCAAAGTTGCAGTACAACGTTATCGAGGACTGAACGGGCTGAGCAGTTTGTCACCGGTGGAGGCGACAGCCAGGTGTCAAGAGGCTCTGGCCTTCCAGACGCTGGCCCTGGTGGAGGACATTGCTGACGACGACGTTGAAACATGGAAGTTGCTCAGCACGTCCGGGCTGCTTCGGGATGAGTGGGCGCAAACAGGTGCACCGGCAGAGAAGTCGCTGTGCTGCCCTCGTTATGTCATGTCCCCCGCGCTGCAAGTAATGACAAGGTTGGAGATGGATTCGGGCCGTCAGCCCGATGCGTTTGGGGCTTTCTTCGAAGAGGAGGTGGGTCATTTCTTCCTCAGCTTGTTCCGCTCAGCTGCCATTGTGAGGAGCAGGAAGCCCCGTTTTGGAGTGAATGCGCTGCTGCGAACGGATTGGGACTTCGTAAAGAAGAAGCCGCTTCCGAGTGACCGTCATTGCTTTCAGTATGACTACTTGGAGAGCTCGCCAAAGAATTTTGAAGGCTTCATTGGATCCACATCGAGAGTCCCTCTCCTCCCTCGGTATTCGGAACCCCCCAAAGGCAAAGATTGGGGTTACCTTTGCACATACACTCACTTGAAGTACAGCCTGCAACCAAGAATTTCGTTGGGCGACGATAGCCTTGTTCTTAAACAGCTGAAAAGTGTCTTAGCGGTATCACCGATTGTTATTGTGCAAAACACTCCCCGGGCAATGTTCGCCGACGTGATCGTCGTGAACCTACTGACCAAGGAGTTGTGGCTGATTCAGTGCAAATCAGGTAAGTCGACGTTCGGATTCGCCGCTGAACTCCGCAAGATGGGTTACCCTAAACCGGAGGACGTTCCGCTCAGTCCACAAGATGGGAAATGGAAGGCTAAGGCCGAAGAGAAGGGTACACCGACCTCGGGAGAGGCACTGACATGCAGTGACGACGATGCCGACGGCGAACACGACGGTGACACTGACAGCTTACCGCCACCGGCTGCCTCCGACAAGAACGAAGGTGAGGCGCCCCTCCCTGAGCACTGTGAGGCCCATGCACACCCGAACACTGATGGGGTATCCACGGCTGCTGAGGGAGCCGATGCTCCTAAAGCGGTGACCTGCTCCGCTGCCCTCACAGAGTGGTTGCGGAAATCGTTGGGCCTGGCGACTGTTCGGTACTTTCTCGTCGTGGGAACTGCACATGCATCCGTCGTGCACAATGGGTTCCCAAATATCGAGGAGCATCGAAAGTGGCTCAACGACAACAACATTCACCTCATCTCCAACGCGTGTGGGTTCGCCTTCGATCCGATTGACATTACGCACATTGTAAAGAAACCAGAGCCGCCTCGATTCGTTGTTGATATGTACCGACCGAGCCAGCGAAACCCCGAGGGGCGGGAGGCGGCGGAGGCAGACGCGCTGTTGAGTCGTAGCTCCTTAGTATGAAGGATTTAGAGTTCGGGAGCTCCGACTGTCAAAGGCGTGCGTGAATTGAGGCTTGTTAGCAATTATCAGTTTTCAGTTAGTCAAAAGTTTCTTTCTTTTTGCCCCTTCTCCATCTCAGGTTGTATTCGGTTCAGTCTTCCAGAAATACCCCAAAGAAGAACAGATCCCCCGCCGCCCTTTATTTCACGTTTCTCTCAGTTTGGTTTCAGGTTTTCTGGTCAATCACTCAGGGGTGTTTTTTTTCAATAGGTAGAGGAATTCAGTTGGAAGCGTGTGTTATGTCTCGCACAGTTGTATGTATAGCTTCAGA
>JAURVW010000137.1 GCA_030655275.1 Solirubrobacteraceae bacterium | reverse complement strand
TCGAGCGCGACGCGGGCGCTCGGCTCCGACAGTGCGACCGAAAGGGTCTCGTCGCCCTCCACGCGGCCATCGCCGATGATCGCGATCGTGATGGTCTTCGTCGTCTCGCCGGGAGCGAAGGTGAGCGTGGCGCCGTCGCCGGTGAAGTCGCCGCCGCCGACCGCCGCGAACGGTTTGGCCGTGCCTGCGATCGCTGCCCACTTCACGGTCGTCGTGCGGGTGAGGTCGCCGGTGCGCTGGACCGTGAGTACGAGGCCGGGGGTCGATTCGGGCGTCGACGCGGTCGCCGCGGCGAAGTGCACCTGCGTGTTGACCGGCCCCGATGCCTCGGTGTAGGTGACGGTGCTCGTGGAGCAGGCCGAGGTGCCCTCGCTGTTCGTCGCCGTCGCGTAGATGGTGACCGTGGCGTCGAGCGCGACGGAGATCGACAGGCCTGGGCTGGCGAACGCGGCCGCGGTGCCGGTCGCGAGCGGCATGCCGGTGCAGGACGGGTTGTCGTAGAGGCGGACCGTCGTGCCGGGGCCGGCGGTGCCCGTGACCGCGGGCTGCGTGCTCGAGGCGGGCGCCGTCGTCGAGATGGCCGTGATCGTGGGCCTGGCCGGGATCGCGCCGCCCGCCGCGTACCGGACGATCCGGTGGTTCCCGGCATCGGCGACGTAGAGCCGGCCGGAAGGATCGATCGCGACGCCCGCATTCCCGGAGAGTTCGCCCCCGAGCGTGCCGTCGAGGCCGTAGTCGCAGGTCGTCGCCACGAGGCACAGGCCGAAGGCATTCGGCGCGGCCGGGTCGACGCCGCGGCCCCACATCGCCTCGAAGGCGCCGTTTCCGTCGAAGCGTTGGATGCGCTGGCCGTCGCTCACGTGGACCTCACCGGTCGCGTCGACCGCGATCCCGCCGGTGCCCAGGTAGAACTCGCCACCCGCCGGACCGCCCTGACCCGCGAAGCAGTCGGCGGCGACGGTGCAGACGCCCGGCCCGGGCGATCCCGTCACCCCGCTGCCCCAGGTGCGTTCGAACGTGCCGGCGGAGGAGAACCGCGACACGCGATACCCGTCGTGCACGAAAACCTTGTCGCCGGGGCCGATCGCGATCCCCGCGGGGCGCTGGAACCCGGTGCCGAGGCCGGACGGGTTGCCGGACTTGCACATGGGTGCGTCGTCGCAGCGGTTGGGGTTGCCGTCGGGCGGGGTCGCGGAGTTGTAGACGAAGGCCCCCCAGGTGAACAGCCACTGGCCCGCCGACGTGAACTTCTGGATCCGGCGGTTGCCCGTGTCGGCGACGTACACGTCGCCCTGTGAGTCGATGTCGACGCCCATCGGAGTCTCGAGCCCGCCGCCGTGGGGACCGGAACTGCCGCCGGCCAGCCCGAAGGTGCACTGGTCGGCCTGCGCCGCCGGGCAGATCTCGAACTCGTCGCCGGCCAGCGCGTCGTTGACGCGTACGCCCCAGAGGCGCACGAAGTCGCCGGTGGCCGTGAACTCGCTGAGCCGATGGGCCCGGAACTCCGTCACGTAGACGTGGCCGTTCTGGCCCACCGCGATGCCGCGCGGCTCGTCGAGCCGGCCACCCTCGGAACGCGAGCCGTTCTGCGACTCGGGCGCCCCGGCGAGGCAGTTCGCGGCGACGGTGCAGGTGCCGAGTGCGTTCGGGGAGGCCGGGTCGACGCCCCAGCCGAAGGCGCGGATGAAGGCGCCGGCCGCGCTGAACACCTGCACGCGGTTGTTGCCCGTGTCCGCGACGTAGACGTTGCCATCGGGGCCGATCGCGACGTCGGCCGGGCCCGAAAGGGCACCTCCGGCCGCGGCCGTCCCGACGCCGGCCTTGCAGTCGGGAGCCGCGACGCAGGTCTCGAAGCCGGTACCCCCGCCGGTCACCACATCGGTGCCCCAGAGCCGGTCGAACGTGCCGCTCGACGCCCGCGCTGCCGGCGTCAGGCAAAAGGCGACGACCAAGGCGGAGAGCGCGGGAAGAAGAGCGAGTTGGGCGCGACGCACACCTGGCACATTCGCGCACGACGTGGCGCGTTGCAAGGGGTCGGCGTTCGGTGCGGATCGAAGCCTTGCCAGAGCGTTCGCCTCAACCTTGCCCTCGCTAAACGGACCGCGGTCCGTTTCTGCGCTATGCTGCTCTCATGGACATCGGCATCGACTCATTCGTCTCGACGGTCACCGACCCGGACACGGGCCAGATCGTCTCCCCCGGCCAACGCATGGCCAACCTGCTCGAGGAGGTGGAGCAAGCCGACAAGGCCGGGCTCGACACCTTCGGCGTCGGTGAGCATCACCGCGCGGAGTTCCTGGACTCGGCGCCGTCGATGATCCTCGCCGCTGCGGCTGCGCGCACCGAACGGATCCGGCTCAACAGCGCCGTGACGGTCCTGAGCGCGACCGACCCGGTGCGCGTGTTCCAGCAGTTCGCCACCCTCGACCTGATCAGCGGTGGTCGCGCGGAGCTCGTCGTCGGGCGCGGCTCGTTCACCGAGGCCTTTCCGCTGTTCGGCCTGAAGCTCGAGGACTACGACTCGTTGTTCGCCGAGAACCTCGACCTGCTCTTGAAGATCCGCGAGAACCCCGTCGTGACGTGGTCGGGCAAGCACCGTGCCTCGCTGAGCGGCCAGGGCGTCTACCCGCGCCCGCTCCAGGATCAGCTGCCGATCTGGCTCGGCGTCGGCGGCAGCCCCGAGTCGTTCGTGCGCGCCGGTGCACTCGGTCTGCCCCTGATGGTCGCGATCATCGGCGGCGAGCCGCGGCGGTTCCGTCCGCTCGTCGATCTCTACCGCGAGGCGGCACGCCGCTCCGGCTTCAAGCCCGAGGACCTCAAGGTGTCGATCCATGCCCCGGGGCTGGTCGCGGAGACGACCGACGATGCCGCCCGCCTCTTCTGGCCCGGCTACGAGCAGATGTTCGGACGGATCGGCCGCGAGCGTGGTTTTCCGCCGCCGACCCTCGCAAGCTACGACGCCCAGCGCGGCCCGACCGGCGCCCTCTTCCTCGGCGACCCGCAGACCGTCGCAGAGAAGATCGTGCGGATGTCGGAGGATCTCGGTGGCATCGACCGCGTCACGCTCCAGATGACCAACGAGCGCCTTGCTCACGGCCAAATGCTCGACTCCATCGACCTGCTCGGCCAGGTGAAGCCGCTCGTCGACGCGGCGCTGGCGCCAGCGACGACGAGCTGAGAACGGACGGTGCGAGGCCCGGCGGCGACCGGTCCTCACCCGTGCCCGCGGCGGCGATCCGGGGTACCGTCGCCGCATGCAGCGCCTCGCGACGACGACCGTAGCCCTCGGCCTGGCAGCGACCCTGATCGCCGCCCCGGGCGCGGCAGCCAAGACCTCGAAGTGCAAGGCGGGCAAGTACCTCGTGGGCATCACGATGCATCCGCTGAAGGTCGAGAAGCTGCGCGCGGTGAACCTGCCGTCGAAGACCGACGGCTACGCCCCGCCGTGCCTCGTCGCCGATGCCGCGGCCTCCGCGATCCAGGACGGATCCCAGGGGACGCTGCCGTCCTCGATCACCCTGATGGGCGCCCGCTGGAACGGCGGCAAGTGGAACTGCACCTACGGGGCGATCGCCGAGACGAACGCCCAGCGCGCCACCTGCCGCAAGGCCGGCCACGCCTCGCGCAAGATCACCATGGAGCTCAGCGCCCGCTGATCACGTGCCCGGGAAGGCCGGGACTCGTCGACCGCCGAGCGGCCTGGACCCGGGGAAGCGGCCTACGTCAGCCGGCGAGCGACTCGAGCTCGAGCGCGCGCAGCGCCTTGCTCAGGCCGCGCTTCGGGCCGGCCGGGATCTCGACGACGCGGTCGCCGAACTCGACGACGAGCGTCGTCGGCGAGCCCGAGAGGTGCACGTGCTCGGTGTCGTCGACGGAGAACGGGCGGACGGCGTTGCGCGTGCCGCGACCGGCGAGGCCGTTCGTGAGGCGGTGGAGCTGACCGGAGGAGAGGTGCGCGGCGACCGACCAGCCGTCGATCAGCTCGACGACGAGGGTCGTGCGCTGCGTGCCCTCGGGGCCGGGAGCGACGATCAGCGCCAGTCGGCCGGTGTCGCCATCGGGATCCTCGATGGGGTCGCCGAAGCGCACGCCCGCGCCGGGCGCGAGGGGGAACTCGGTGGTGGTGGGCGTCGCCAGCGAGGCGAGGCCGGCGTAGGCAAGCAGATCGTCGATCCGGGAATCGTACGCACGAGGCGGCTCAGGGCGCCGAGCGGCCATTTGACCACTCATAGGTGGAGAAACTGGCCGCTGAGCGCCGGCCTTGAAGCTGAGCGCCATTTTCACCAGCCATAGGTGGGGAAACTGGCCGTTCACCGCCCGCCGGCTTCGGCTTGCTCAGGCGTCGTCGGTCGGCGGGGCGTGGCGCCCCACGCGCGGGCCGCGTTCCGGCACGAAGCCGGGGTCGAGCATCCGGCGCGAGCGAATCGACGAGGCCGCGGTGTAGGCGAAGGCCAGGATGGGCATCACGACGACGAGGACCCAGAACACGGCGACGTGCCAGTGCCAGGCCTCGACGAACTCGTAGGTCTCCTTCGTCGCGATGAAGAACGCGCCACCCGCCACGAGCATCCAGCCGAACGCCTTGGCCATGTAGTTCACGAACTGCTCGCGCTGCTCCGGCGTCATCGCGACGAGCACCTTCTCTCCCATCCGGGCCCGGCGCCGACGGCTGAGCCACCAGTAGACCGGCGGCAGGAACCACCACCAGCCCGAGACTTCGGGCTCCGGCGGGATGCTCGAGGCGGCGGCCATCATCGCGTCGCGCTCGAACGCCTCCTCGCGCAGCTCGATCGATGCCTGGTAGATCGGTCCGGCGACGAGCAGCCAGCCGCCGAGGAACCCGCATGTCTCGATGAACTCGTGCACGGTCCAAACGTAGCCGGGGCCCGGGCGCGCCAGACCGTGCATCCACGGACGGAGACCTGGCGTCTTGATCGGAGACGCCATGGACCGCACGACTTCCTCACACCAGCAGCAGCAGCACGCCCACGCCGAGCAGACGGCGCACGACGGGCACGACCACGACGGGAACCCGCACGCGGGCCACGATCACGACGACCCGGCGGCGCTCAATCACCTGAGCGTGACGGCGACGATCCACTGCATGACCGGCTGCGTGATCGGCGAGGTCCTCGGCATGGTGATCGCGACGGCGCTCGGCTGGGGCAACGTCGCGTCCATCGCTTTGGCGGTCGGCCTCGCCTTCGTGTTCGGCTACGCGCTCACGTCGATGCCGCTGCTGAAGGCCGGGCTGGCGCTCGGTGCCGTCATCCCGATCGCCCTCGCCGTCGACACGCTGTCGATCACCACGATGGAGATCGTCGACAACCTCACCGTGCTCGCGGTCCCCGGCGCGATGGACTCGCATCTGGATTCACCGCTCTTCTGGGTCAGCATGCTCGGCGGCTTCGTCGTCGCGTTCCCGTTCGCGTTCCTCGTGAACCGCGCGCTCCTGCGCCGCGGCAAGGGGCACGCGCTCGTCCACGAGTACCACGCGCACTGAGGTCGACCGCGACGCCGAGACGCCGGATCGACCGTTGGGAAACCCGTTCGCGACTTAGGACAGAACCTGGCCTGTTCGAGTTGGAAGATGCCTCCATCAACCGTTCCAGCGACTGACCTCCGAAAGCAAAACCATGTCTGCCACCACAACGCCAGCGCATCACCGGCGCAAGGGACTGATCCTGTTCCTCCTGGCGATGACCCAGTTCATCATCGTCCTCGACGCCTCCATCGTGAACGTCGCGCTGCCATCGATCATGCGGGACCTCGACTTCACCCAGGAGTCGATCACCTGGGTGCTCAACGCCTACGCCCTCACCTTCGGCGGGTTCCTGCTGCTCGGCGGACGCCTCGCCGACCTCCTCGGTCGCCGTCGCATGTTCATCATCGGCGCGGTCGTGTTCGGGCTGGCGTCGCTCGCCGGTGGCCTCGCGCAGAGCAGCGCCCAGCTCGTGATCGCCCGCGGTTTCCAGGGCCTCGGCGGCGCGCTGATCGCGCCGGCCGCCCTGTCGATCGTCACCACCACCTTCACGGAGGGTGAGGAGCGCAACAAGGCCCTCGGCGTGTGGGGTGCGGTTGCTGGCTTCGGCGGCGCCGCGGGCGTCCTGCTCGGCGGAGTGCTCACGCAGTCGTTCGGTTGGGAGGCCGTCCTGCTCGTGAACGTGCCCATCACGGTGGCGATCGTCGCGGCGGCCCCGCGCGTGCTGCCCGAATCGCGCGCTGAGCACGACGGTCCCCGCGCGCTCGACATCCCCGGCGCCGTCACCATCACCGGTGGCATCGGCGTGCTGATCTACGCCCTCGTGAACGCGAACTCCGCGGGCTGGGGTTCGGGCCAGACGATCGGTCTGCTCCTCGGCGCGGCCGTGCTGGTCGCGGGCTTCATCGCCATCGAGAGCCGCCACCGTGCGCCACTCGTGCCGCTCGGCATCTTCAAGCTGGGCACGCTCCGCGGAGCCAACGTGGTCGGCCTGCTGATCGGCGCGTCGCTGTTCTCGATGTTCCTGTTCATCACGTTCTACCTGCAGAACATCCTCGGCCACGACGCCATGCGCACCGGCCTGGAATACCTGCCGCTCGCGATCGTGATCATCATCAGCGCCGGTACCGCCTCGGCGATGGTGAGCAAGATCGGCTTCAAGACGCCGCTCGTGATCGGCATGCTGCTGATCACCGCGGGACTGCTCTGCTTCTCGCGGATCTCGGTCGACGGCTCCTGGGCGGCCGACATCCTCGGCCCGTCCGTCGTGGCGGCGGCCGGCCTCGGCTTCTCGTTCGTGCCGGTCACGATCGCCGCGGTCTCGGGCACGAAGCCGGAGGAGGCCGGGCTCGCCTCGGGCCTCATCAACACCGTCCAGCAGGTCGGCGGCGCCCTCGGCGTGTCGGTGCTGATCGCCGTCGCCTCGGGCTCGCTCCCGACCGGCGCGCAGCCGTCGCCAGAGCAGCTCACCGAGGGCTACGCGAACGCCTTCCTCGTCGGCGCGGCGTTCGCCTTCGCCGGAGCGCTCTACGCGATGTTCGCGATCTCGTCGAAGGACTCCAAGGCCTTCGTCGAAGCGAGCGCAGCGGGCGAAGCGCCGGTCGTCGCCGTCGGCTGAGCCAGCGTCGTCTCGGGCCGAACGTCGCGATTCACCCCCGGGGAGGGGTGAATTTCGACGTTCGGCCCCCTAATTGGCCCCCTCGCGGTCAGGCGGCGCGTCTCACGACGAGGGCGTTGTCTGGCCTGGTGGCCGGCTCGCCGGTCTTGGGGTGCTTCATCGTCACGTCGATGGCGGGCTCGTTCGTGACGACCTCCCAGTCGTCGCCGAGGGCCAGGTCGGCGAGCACCTGGTCGGTCGACGGCAGCTTGCGGGCCGGGTGGTCGGGGTCGTCGACGAACGACGGCGGCCCCGCGTGGCCGGCGACGAGCAGTGATCCGCCCGGCGCCACCAGCGCTGCGGCCGCCCGCAGCGCGCCGACGCGGTCGAAGTCGAGCCACGAGTGGAAGTAGCAGGCGGAGACGAGATCGAACGGCCCCTGCGGCGTCGACTCCGTGAGGTCGTGGCGCTCCCACGTGATCTGGTCGGCGACGCCCTTCTCGACCGCGTGCTCCGCGGCGAGATCGAGGGCGTTCTGGGCGATGTCGATCCCCACGACCTCCCACCCCTGCTTCGCCAGCCAGATCGCGTCGCCGCCCTCACCGCAGCCGATGTCGAGCGCACGGCCCGGGGTCAGCCCTTCGGCTTCCCGCACGAGGATCGCGTTCGGGTTGCCGCTCCACGTCCTGCCGCTGGAGTAGCGCTCTTCCCAGACGCCGCGGTGCTCTTCGGTCTCAACTGTGCCCATGCGGTCGACCCTCCCACGGCCCGTCCTCGCCACCTAGCGCTTTTGCCGGGTCGGCAAACGACCTCGACGGAACGCTGGCCCGCCGACGCCGCAGCCCGCTTGTCGCCTGCCCGCGTCGCGCGCGCTCAGGTGCGTAGCTGCAGGCGCTCGCCGTGCGGGCCGTAGATCGTGAGCAGCTCGACGGCCTCCTCCACCACGCCCATCCAGTGCGGCGTCCACGTGCTGAACTCGGCGGCCTCGCCGGGCATCAGGACGAACTCGTCGTCGGCGAGCAGCAGCCGCAGCCGGCCGCGCACGACGTAGATCCACTGGTTGCCCTCGTGGGTGCGCAGGTCGTCCGGCCGCTGGGTCCGCGTGGCGGGCAACTCGAGCTTGTAGACCTGCATCCCGGCCGCGCCCTCGCGACTGAGCGGAAGGAGGCTGAAGCCGTCGAGGTTGGTCGGCTCGCGGCGCACGCGCGGATCGGGATCCTCGCCGCCGCGGAGGAGGTCGGCGGTATCGATGCCGAGCGCAGTCGCGAGCGGCGGGAGGTGCGCGAGCGTGAGCCGCCGGGCGCCCGACTCGAGCCGGCTGAGCGTCGAGATCGCCATGCCCGCCGCCTCCGCGACCTGCGCCAGCGTGAGGCCGGCGTCCTGTCGCACCTGCCGCAGACGCAGGCGCACGCGCTCCTCGACGTCGTCGGGCTTGCGCGCTGGGGTGGGCTGAAGCCTTGCCGACATGGCAAACCAGCTTGTCAGAGCCGCCGGTCCCGTCAGAGTGGGAGATGCACCCGAGCGCCCCGGAGGCCCGCACCATGACCACCGAATCCCGCGACGACCCCTCGACCACGCCGTCCGGCCCCACCGCCGCCGCCGGTTCCGCCGGCGCGACGACCGCCGCCGGGAAGGCCACCACCGACGACGCACTCCTCGGTCTCGAGCACCACCTGGTGCCGTCGCCGGCGGGCCGCACGCACGTCGTGACCCTCGGCAGCGGGCCACTCGTCGTGCTCGTGCACGGCTTTCCGGAGTCCTGGTACTCGTGGCGCAGGCAGCTGCCGGTGCTGGCCGAGGCGGGCTTCCGCGTCGCGGCGATCGACGTGCGCGGCTACGGTCGCTCGTCGAAGCCCGAGTCGGTCGAGGCCTATCGGATGGCCGAGCTCGTGGCCGACTGCGTCGCGGTGGTGGAGGCTCTCGGCGAGTCGACCGCGACCATCATCGGCCACGACTGGGGCTCGCCGATCGCAGCCCACGCCGCGCTGCTGGAGCCGTCGGTCTTCACGGCGGTCGGGCTGCTGAGCGTGCCCTTCGCGCCCCGCGGCGGACCGCGCCCGACGGAGCTCTTCGCGAAGGTCGGCGGCGACGACCACGAGTTCTACGTGAGCTCGTTCCAGGAGCCCGGGCGCGCCGAGGCCGCGATCGAGCCCGACCTCCGCGGCTGGCTGCGCGGCATCTACTGCGCCCTCACGCCGGGCCACGAGAAGCCCGGCGGCAGCCACCCGTTCTTCATCGCGAAGGGCACCGACATGCGCGACGCCTTTCCCGGCGACGAGGTGCCGCTGCCCGATTGGCTCTCGGAGGACGACCTCGACCGCTACGCCGCCGAGTTCGAGCGGACCGGCCTCACCGGCGGTCTCAACCGCTACCGCAACATGGACCGCGACTGGGAAGACCTCGAGAACCTCACGGGCGTCCCGATCACCCAGCCGTCGCTCTTCATCGGCGGTGGCGCCGACGCCTCGACCACCTTCATGCAGGGCGCCATCGACGCCTACCCCGAGACCCTCCCGGGCCTCCATGGATCGCACATCCTGGAGGGCGCGGGCCACTGGATCCAGCAGGAACGCGCGGACGAGGTCAACGCGCTCCTGCTCGACTGGCTGGCGTCGCTCCGCTGACCGACTCTCCTTCGACCTCCTCACGAAACGGACCGTGGTCCACTGGGCTCTGAGCCCAGTGGACCACGGTCCGTTTGATTTGGGAGGGGCCCGCCGACGTCGCAGCCAGCGCTGAGCTGACCGCTCAACGACCCGGCCGGCTACGCCTTCAGTCGGTGGCCCGTCTTGAAGATCCACGCGGCCCATGCGCTCAGGCCGGCGGCGAGCGCCGCCAGCACGAGGAGGGCGAGCCCCGCCGACACGTCGCCCTCGCCCAGGAACCCGATCCGGTAGGCCTGCACGAGGTAGAAGATCGGATTGGCGTGCGAGATGACCTCCCAGGCTCCGGGGAGCCGGTCAACCGAATAGAACGTGCCGCCGAGGAAGCTGAGCGGCAGGATCACGAGGCTCGTGACGAACGCGATGGAGTCCCACGAGTTCGCGTAGATGCCGGTGATCACGCCGAGCTGGGCGAAGGCGATCAGCACGAGGATCGTCGCGACGATCAGCACCAGCGGCTGCGCGATCGAGATGCCCGTGAGTGCCATCGCGAGTGCCGTCAGCAGGATGCCGGTCACGAGGCCGCGGGCCGCGCCGCCGATCGCGAGGCCGAGGTTGACCTCCCACCAGCGCAGCGGGCTCGAGAGCACGTCGTTGATGAAGCGCTCCATCCGCGACTGGATCACCGTGGCGGAGTTGTTGGAGAACGCCGCCGTGAGCACGGCCTGCACCACGAGCCCCGGCACGATGAACTGCTTGTACGGGGTGCCGCCGATGTCGGCGATCTGGTCGCCGAGCGCGATGCCGAACACGACGATGAAGAGCAACGACGAGACCACCGGGGCCGTGAGCGTCTGCACCCAGAGCTTCAGGAAGCGGACGATCTCGCGTTCGCACAGCCAGAGCAGGCCGCGACGCTCCTCGGTGAACGGGGCGTCCGGGTCACGGAGCGCGCCGCGCATGATCGCGACGGCGTCAGCGTTCTGCT
>JAURVW010000136.1 GCA_030655275.1 Solirubrobacteraceae bacterium | reverse complement strand
TCAACCCGTGCGGCGGCGCCATCGGAGTCACGGCGATCCGACCGCGTGCAGCCGGATAGCAGCAGCCGCGGTCAGGTCGACATCACGATCGTCGACGACGACTCCCCCGGGGCGCTACAGCAGCGGTGCCTGTTGCAGACCCGAGCCGTCGCTCCAGACGAGTCGGTTGGCGCTGATGGCGAGGCCCGAGAGCGTCTTGGTCGGAGCGGCGGCAACGGTACGCCACGACACCGAGCCGGGGTTGCGCGCAGCGGTCGGTTCGAAGACCCGGACGTAGGACTCCGTCAGCGGCGCGTTCGCGCCGTCGGCGCTCGGGCTGAACCGGTACGGGTTACCGATCGCGGCGACCGACCCGGCTGATGAGATCACCAGCTCGGTGAAGCGCAGCCCGAACGTCGGGATGGACGGCTTGATCTTCCGTCGCGTGCGGCCGTTCCAGATGATCAGGCTCTCGGTGCTGAGCCCGGCAGAGCGGTCGGTGGGCTCGTCGGAGCCGGGGTCGCTGGCCGAAACGGCGACGTAGTCGCCGTTGATCGCCCACGTGAACGTCGTGGGCAGACCTCCCTGAGCTGAGGTCTCGTCCTGGAACCCGAGGTCCGCCGCGCGGTTGGTCCGGTAGGAGCAGGCGCGGATCTGCGTCTCGGACCCCTTTGCCGTCGCGCGGACCACCCGTACGCGGTCGTTGGCCGCGAGGGTGCGTCCCGGGAGCCGGTCGCAGCTCGTGCGGTCCTTTGTCGCGGCGCCGGCGGGCGCCACCGCCGCGGCGAACGCTGCTGCGGTCCCCAGGGCAATTCCAGTCGTGCTCAGCGCTGCTGAGAGGTAAGCCGACCGAGACTGCATCTTCCAGAAGGGTTCGTCGTAACGTTGCTTCAGGGCGCGGGGCATCGCCTGCAGTAAACCGAGACGGGGCGCAACGTTGCGGGTGAGGTGCGGGTGCCTGTCAACGCGCACTCGGTGAGGTCTCGATCGAGGATCCTCTACCGGGCTCTCCCCTACCGTCTACTGGCCCTCGCAACTGATCGCGCCGTACTCCGATGTCCTCTTGAGTTCTGTGGGACCGGCCCAGTTGCAGGTGTGCAGGTAGACAACACCGCCGACGGGCA
>JAURVW010000117.1 GCA_030655275.1 Solirubrobacteraceae bacterium | reverse complement strand
TTTCGCTGATCTGTGTTGCGCTGCGGTGCTGTGCTGCTGAAGAAAGAGAGCTTTTTGCGTGATGTCTCGCCAACTTGTGCCTGTAACGATGCTGACCGGGTTCCTGGGATCCGGGAAGACGACACTGCTGAACCACATCTTGGACAACAAGCGTGGCCTGAAGGTGGCCGTGATTGAGAATGAGTTTGGAGCGGTAGGAATCGACGACAGCCTCATCAACAACCGCGGCTCTGCGCTGAGCACGACCGACGAAGTGGTCGAGATGATGAACGGGTGTATCTGCTGCACGGTGCGATCCGATCTGATCAAGGTGCTGAAGAAGTTGCTGATTGAGCAGAAGCGGAAGTTCGACGCCATCATCATCGAGACGACTGGGCTGGCCGACCCCGCTCCGGTCATCCAGACGTTCTTTGTCGACAAGGACATCGCCGCCCTCTGCACTCTCGACGCCGTGATCACTGTGACTGACGCTCGGCACATCGAGCAGCAGTTGGACGCGAAGCGGCCGGAGGGCGTGGAGAACGAAGCGGAGGAGCAAATCGTCTTTGCGGACAAGATTCTGCTGAACAAGATGGATCTGCTGGCTGGGGACGAGGAAGCCCGCAACCGTATCGAAGCTCGTCTCCGAAAGCTGAACCCGGTGGCGGAGATCATTCAGTGCGAGCGAAGCGTCGTGGACCCGAACCGGCTGCTGGGGATCAAAGGGTTCAGCCTGGAGCGCATCTTGGAGATCGACCCTCAGTTGCTGAGCGAAGGAGGCGAGGCCCACCAGCATGACCAGACCATCAAGTCTCTTTGCATTGTGTCCCCTGATGCCATGAGCGTGTTCCGGATCGAGGAGTGGATCCAGAAGCTGATTGGTGTTCACGGCCAGGATCTGCTGCGCTACAAAGGCGTCCTGAACATCAAAGGCATGGACGAGCGTTTCGTCTTTCAAGGCGTGCACATGCTGTTCAAGGGAACGTTTGCGTCTCCGTGGCGGGCGAACGAGCGCCGGGTGAGCAAGTTCGTCTTCATCGGGCGGAATCTTGATGTTGAAGCCCTTCAGCTGTCGTTCTTCGAGTGCCGCGCGGAGACCAAGCTGCGATTCAATGTCGGAGATCGCGTCCTGGCCAACATTGGGGAGTGGACCCCTGGGACGATCCTCAAGCAATGGGATGAAGGGAACGCCTATCAGATCCAGTTGGTGGATGGTCGCCGATGCTGGGGTCCGATTGACGAAGACAGCTATGTGCGCGCGGTTGCTTGAGAGGACTGAGAACGATGTG
>JAURVW010000423.1 GCA_030655275.1 Solirubrobacteraceae bacterium | reverse complement strand
GTCGCGGTCGGCGCTGGTGCGTTCGTCGGCGTCGGTGCGTTCGACGGCGCCGGCGCGGTCGAGCCCGTCTGCGCCGGAGCGGTGGCGGGGGAGTAACACGCGGGGCGCGCACCGGTGAGCGCGGCGAGGGCGTCGTTCTGCGGGTCGGAGGCGAGGGTGCTCGGCAGGCGCGGGGCCGAGAGTGGCTGCGCGGCGCCAGCGAGCGCGCTCGTGTCGCACTCGCCGGTCCAGGTCCAGCCGGGATCGGGCGTGGGGGCCGGATCGGGGCGCCAGCGCAGGCGGAAGAACCGGCCGTTGGCGAGCTCGATGCCCATCGTGTCGATGGTGAAGACCGAGCTCACGCGCTCCTCCCACACGAGGTAGCGGGAGTCCGACGTGAAGGAGACGGCGGCGACGGCCTCGCCCTGCGTCGTCGTGGTCCAGCGGTCGACGCCGCCCGTGGCGCTCGAGAGGACGGCGGTCTGGACCGTCTTCAGGTCGCGATCCGTGCGGGTGCTCGCGTCGCGGATGAACGCGATCCGGCGGCTGTCCGGCGACCACACGCCCGAGTTCACCTTGACCCCCGAGTCCGGCACGCTCGTGACCGAGGAGAGCTTCACCACGTTGGAGCCGTCGGGGCGCAACACGTAGTAGTCGCCGGCGCGGCGGTACGCGGACTGGTCGCTGGAGACGTCGCTCGCGGTCGCCTCACGGCCCCGGTAGAGGATGTGGGTGTGGTCCGGCGAGAAGAGGCCCTCTCGCTGGTCGTAGTCCGGAAAGCGCGACCCGAGGAGCGACTTCATCGTCGTCGCGGGGACGACGTCGGAGGCCGCCATCGCGGGCGCGGCGCCGGAGGCGACGCCGAGCAGGCAGGCGACCGCGATCGCGAAGACGCGCAGCGCGCGCCGGAGAAGGGTGGGGAGAGACATGCGGGGGGCCTGCGCGGCGACGGGAACGCCGGCGGGAGTGGGGACGGCGTCGTGGGAAGGATGCCTGGTCACAGCGTCGACCCCGCGGCGCCGCCAGTCAATCTGAGCGGCGTATGGAGCCGCGCTGGCTCGGCGGATGGACGAAGCCCCGGTTTGACGGGGGCATGGGCGGGACGAGCCCGAGCCCGCGCCGGTCAGTCGCCCAGGTCGCTGAGTTCGACGAACCGTTCGACCGTGCGGACGTTGCCCTTCGCGTCGGTCGCGGCGAGGCGCACGGTGACCGACACCTTGAGGAAGCGC
>JAURVW010000114.1 GCA_030655275.1 Solirubrobacteraceae bacterium | reverse complement strand
ATGAGGGACCGGCTGAAGCGGTCCAAGGAAGCCACCACGATAGCGTCGCCGGCCTTAACGGTCACTAGCAGGCCTTGGAAGGCCGGGCGGTTGGTGTCCTTGCCGCTGGCCTTGTCCGTAAACGTGCGCTCAGCACGCCCACTCAGAGCCTCAACCTGCCGGGCCTCGTTCTGCTCGACTGTAGAGACGCGTATGTAGGCGTAGGTGGTCATGTGTGCATCAGGCTGGCAGCGCATTTACGTGCCTGCAGACCTGCGTACATCTCGTCGGCCGTCCTGAGAGACCAACCTGTGACTTCGATGGCCTCAGCGTGGAAATCAGTGAGAGCGTCTGCGCCCGCAGACTTGATCCCATCGACGTAGAAGATGCTGCGGTATTCACCACTCTTGCGGTCGTGGTAGACCTTGGCAGAGTGGCGGCCAGTGGGGCTGGAGATGGTTGCAATGAGTTGACGAGACATGTCACAAAGTCCCAGGTGTTGATAGAAATCAGATGATTGCAGCAACAACGTCAGAAATCTAACAATGTCTAGATACTAGTGACAAATCCGTGAACTACTGCGTATGGAATACGCCACATCCGTTACCTACCACCCGCCAACCGATTCCTGACCATCTTCGCAAGCTGCTCCAACTCGTTTGCAAGCGCCCCCATGGACGAGTCGTCGAGGACCTTTTCGTCAGTCCCAGTGACTGGTTTCTTGTCACGCTCCCGCGCGAGCCGCTGAAAGCGCACTTTGTCGCTCAAGAAAATCAATGACGCGCGAAGCTGTAGTAGCTCGTCCTCACCCCGCCCGGGTTCCTGTACGGGGAAGCGGGATTCCTGCGCGGTCGCTACGTGCTGATCAGACACACAGAGACCAGCAAAGCTGGCGTCATCGGTGACCTTCAGGAGGAGGAGGTACGCAACTAGATGCGCTCGTCCCATTTCATACGCCTTCAGTTGAACAAAGAGCCTGACAGCCCTCTGAACATCCCTTAATGAGGGGTTCAACAGGTCGCTTAGTTGCTCAAGGCATTCCGCGAAGTACGACCCATCCGCTCCTTGGGGCACATTCCTGGTGACTTCATTCCTGACGAATGTGCCGAAGCGGCGGAACCTACGCCCTGACCTTCTCTCAGGTGTCAGTAGTGGTACGTCTAGGGCAACGAACTTGGAAAGGTAGGCCTCTGCTTGGGTCCGCTGGCCGTACGTGTGCCGGATGGATTCCTGGATAGCCCGAGCATTCCAGAACAACACGAAGACGACGTTGTCGGCAACGAACAGATGCTTAATCTGCTCCAAGAACTCAAGGGCAAATGACGGCCGGCACCTGTCCAACTCGTCAATCAACACTACCACCGGCTTCTTCTCGCTTGAAGTGATCTTGCTGAGCGCCTGGACAAACTGCGTTTGAACCGCCTCAGCCTTCGCGTAGGAGTCGAACATCTTCTCGACTGCGGCCTCTGACAACTCTTCTGCACCCTTGACCGCAGCGTCCTTAACTGCTCCAACCGCGTCCGAAAAATCTTCGTTGCTCAGCCCCACAGCCTTGAGCCCTAGTGATGAAGCGACTTTTATCGCCGTGGGAACCGTGCCTTTTAAGACCTTGCCCGCTGCCTCTAAAAGCTTTCGTTTCTGC
>JAURVW010000106.1 GCA_030655275.1 Solirubrobacteraceae bacterium | reverse complement strand
GTCGGCGAACTCGAAGATGGGAGCGTTCTCGTCCTTGTTGATGGCGAGCACGTTCTCGGACGACTGCATGCCGACCTTGTGCTGGATCGCGCCCGACACGCCGAGACCGACGTAGAGCTTCGGAGCGACGGACTTGCCGGTCTGACCGATCTGGCCCGCGTACGGGAACCAGCCGGCGTCGACCACGGCGCGCGTGGCGGCAACGGCGGAGTTGCCACCGAACGCGGCGGACAGGGCGTCGGCGACGGAGAAGTTCTCCGCGTTGCCGAGACCGCGACCACCGGTGATCAGGATCGAGGCATCCTCGATGTTGACGTCGGCGCCGCGCGCCTCGCCACGAACCTTGAGGTTCACCTGGCCGGCAGCGGCGCCGATCGGGGCGTCGAACGCCTCGACGGTGGCGGTGCCTCCGGTCTCCTTGACCTCGAACGCGTTCGTCCGGGCGACGATGACGCCCTTGGACTTGTAGTTCGAGTGCGAGAGGAGCGTGTCGCCGAAGATCGGACGCTCGGCGACGAGCTTGCCACCGTCGACCTTGATGTCGGTGACCTCGACGGTCACGCCGCCGCCGATGCGGGCCGCGAGGCCAGCGCCGATCTCGAAGCCGAGGAGGCCGCCGCCGAAGAGGATCCAGTCGTATCCCTTGGCGTCGACGAGTGCGGCGATGCCGTCGATGGCGGTCGCGGCGATGCCCTCAGCGGCGTCGATCGTGAAGACCTTCGTCGCGCCGACGGCGCCGGCCTGCTGGGCCAGCTCGTCGGAGAGGTCGGTGCCGACGAGGACCACATGGGCCTCGCCGCCGAGCTCGCCGGCGAGGCGTGCAGCCTCGCTGATCGCGCCCTTGGAGTTCTTGTTGACCTGACCCTCGTGGGCGAGGGCGTAAACCAGAATGTCAGCCATGTTCTTTCCCTTCCCTTAGACGAGCTTGCGCTCGTCGAGCCAAGCGACGATCTGCTCGACCGTGGCGGCCGTGTCCTCGTCGGTGATGATCGTGCCGCCGGACTTCTGCGCCGGCTTCTGGAAGTCGCCGCAGTCGACGCCGGAGCCGGCGGTGCCGACCTTGCCCGCGTCGATGCCTGCGTCGGCAAGCGTGAGCTTCTCGACCGGCTTCTTCTTCGCACCCATGATCGCCTTGAGCGACGGGTAGCGCGGCTCGTTGATGGCGTCGCCGACGGAGATGATCGCCGGGAGGGTGACCTCCACCGTGTCGTAGCCGTACTCGGCCTGACGCTCGGCGGTGATCACGTCACCGGCGAGGTCGAGCTTGACGACCTGCGAGAGGGCCGGCTGGCCCAGGAACTCACCGACGACGGAACCGACGGCGTAGGAGCCGCCGTCGTCGCTCTGCTGGCCCAGGAGGACCAGCTCGGGCGTCTCGCGCTTGATCAGCTCGGCGAGCGCGTAGCCCGTCGCGACGACGTCGGAGCCGGCGAGGCCGGCGTCCGAGAGGTGGATGGAGCGGTCGGCGCCACGCGAGACGGCACCCTGGAGGGTGCGCGACGCGCTGTCGGGACCGACGGTGACGGCCACGATCTCGGAGACGTCAGCGCCGTTCTCCTTGATCTGGACCGCTGCCTCGAGGGCATGCGTGTCGTACGGGTTCAGCGCCTTCTCGCCGGAGCGATCGATCGTTCCATCGGAACCGATGGACTTCTCGACGGCGGCGTCGGGAACCTCTTTGACCAGGACCAAGATCTTCAAAGCGATCTTCCTTCGTGGAGCGGGCTTGAAACGGGGTGGCGCGATGGGAATCCCGTGGGTGGTCCGCGAGGACGCCCACAGGGTTCGTACGGAGCCGCGAGTGAAATCGATGAGGCCCGGGACCTAGGTCACGGACGACGGTTCGCGCCTCGCGCATGCACGGCCACGTGCGAGAGGCCCGCGGGAGCTTACCTGCCGTAGCTACGGTGGCGTCGGCTCGTTGCGCACACACGGCGCGCCCAAGTCTCTGGTAACCGGAGAACCCAAGCGCCGCCGGGGGTTCAGCGCGCCTTGAGGGCTCGCCGAGCAGCGGTCGCGGTGGCTCCTGCGGCCGCGATTCCGACGATCCCGCGCAGGATGAGCGAGGCGCGGCGCCCGAGGTGGTCGAGCCGCAGCACCTCCCAGCCCTCGGCCACGGCGATCTCGCCGAGGGCGCGGTCCGGGTTCACGGCGACGGGCCGGCCGACCGCCCGGAGCATCGGCAGATCGGAGATCGAGTCGCTGTACGCGGTGCAGCGTGCGAGATCGAGGTGGTGCTCGGCCGCGAGGTCCTGCATTGCGCCGACCTTGCCCTCGCCGTAGATGAACGGGCCGCCCGGGCGGCCGGTGTAGCGGCCGTCGACGATCTCCGAACGCGTGCCGACCGCTCCGTCGAGCGAGAGGGACTCCGCGAGGAGTTCGGCGAACTCCTGGCTCGACGCCGTGATCAGGTACGCGGGCTCGCCGGCCCGCTGATGGGCGCGCGCGCGGGCGAGCACCTCGGGGTAGATGCGCGGCAGGACGCGGTCGAGGACCGCGGCGGAGATCGCTTCGAGCTCGTCGGTGTGGACGTCCTTCACGTAGCCCGAGACGCGCGTGCGGACGGCGTCGGTGGTGGCGTCGTCGAGACCCCAGAGCCGAAAGCGCGCCGAGACCCAGGTGTCGCGCAGCAGCTGTGGCCGCGAGACGATCCCGGCGCGCGTCATCTCGATGAGGATCGAGAATCCGCTCGAGCCGGAGACGAGCGTGCGATCGAGGTCGAAGAACGCCGCCGACGGCCCTCGGGAG
>JAURVW010000103.1 GCA_030655275.1 Solirubrobacteraceae bacterium | reverse complement strand
CGGCTGCGCCGCGCCCATCATCTTGATGTGGCCCATGGCGCTGATCGCGCGGGCGCCGCCGGCGACGTCGAACACGGATAGGTGCTCGTCCTTGAGGGCGGGCGCGCCGATGATCGTGCCGTGCTCGTTGAAGTGGGCCTCGATCTGCTCTATCTGCACCGAGGAGAAGCCGAGGGTCTCGAGGGCGAGCGGCACGGTGCGGTTGACGATCGTCATGGAGCCGCCACCGACGAGCTCCTTGTACTTGACGAGCGAGAAGTCCGGCTCGATGCCGGTCGTGTCGCAGTCCATGAGGAACGAGATGGTGCCGGTCGGCGCGAGCACGGTGGCCTGCGCGTTGCGGTAGCCGTGCTTCTCGCCGAGCTCGACGGCCTCGTCCCAGCTCTTGCGGGCGGCGGCGAGGAGCTCGTGGTCGATGATCGCGGTCGCGTCGATGTCGTGCGCAGCCTGCTGGTGCATGCGCATGACGTTCAGGTGCGGCTCCTTGTTCTCCTCGTACTTCTCGAACGGGCCGACGGCCTCGGCGAGGAGTGCCGACTGGCGGTACGCCCGGCCGGTCATGAGGGCGGTGACGGCACCGGCGATGCCGCGGCCGGCGTCGGAGTCGTACGCGAGGCCGTTGGCCATCAGGTAGGCGCCGAGGTTGGCGTAGCCGAGACCGAGCTGGCGGAAGGCGCGGGCGTTCGCACCGATCTCCGGCGTCGGGTAGCTCGACGGGCCGACGATGATCTCCTGCGCGAACAGGACGATGTCGATGGCGTGCTCGTAGGCCTTGACGTCGAAGGAACCGTCGGGGCGACGGAACTTCATGAGGTTGAGCGAGGCGAGGTTGCAGGCCGAGTCGTCGACGTGCATGTACTCGGAGCACGGGTTGGACGCGTTGATGCGACCGGAGTTCGGGCTCGTGTGCCACTTGTTGATGGTGCCGTCGAACTGGACGCCCGGATCGGCGCAGCGCCAGGCGGCTTCGGCGATCTCCATCATCAGCTCGCGCGCCTTCAGCGGCTCGCCGACGGGCTCACCCGTGACGCGGGCGATGAGGTTCCACTCGCCGTCGGCCTCGACGGCCTCCATGAACTCGTCCGAGAGGCGGACCGAGTTGTTGGCGTTCTGGTACTGGATCGACTTGAAGCCGTCGCCGTCGATGGACATGTCGAAGCCTGCATCGCGCAGGGCCTCGGCCTTGTCCTCCTCCTTGGCCTTGCACCAGATGAACTCGCGGATGTCCGGGTGGTCGACGTCGAGGACGACCATCTTCGCGGCGCGGCGCGTCTTGCCACCGGACTTGATTGTGCCGGCCCAGGAGTCGGCGCCACGCATGAACGAGACGGGGCCCGAGGCGGTGCCGCCCTTGGCGAGCGGCTCGGTGCTGCCGCGGATGTTCGAGAGGTTGATGCCGGAGCCGGAGCCGCCGCGGAAGATGCGGCCCTCGCGGGTGTTCCAGTCGAGGATCGACTCCATCGTGTCCTCGACGGAGAGGATGAAGCAGGCCGAGCACTGCGGCTCTTCCTCGAAGCCGACGTTGAACCAGACGGGGCTGTTGAAGGCCGCAACCTGGTGGAGCAGGATGTGCGTGAGCTCGGCCTCGAACGTGTCGCCGTCCTCCTCGGAGGCGAAGTAGCCACGGTCACGACCCCAGCCGGAGATCGTGCCGGAGACGCGGCCGATCATCTGCTTGACGGACTTCTCGCGCTTGTCGGAACCGAGCTGGCCGCGGAAGTACTTCTGCGCGACGATGTTGGTCGAGTTCTGCGACCACGTCTTCGGGAACTCGACGCCACGCTGCTCGAAGGAGACCTTGCCACCAAAGCCGATGACCGCATCGCGGATCTCCCATTCGACGGACTCGAAGGGATGCACGCCGGGTTCGGTGAACATACGTGCGACGCGCATGGCGGATCCGCGACGGTTCTCCGATTCGAGCGTGGTCTGCGACGGGCTGGCCATGGTGTTCTTCTCCTTCTCTGGACGACGGGGCGCGTCGTTCTCCCTGACGGGTATGGGGTAGTCGATGCGGCTCGAAGCCGTTTTGCAGGTAACAGCCGATTCTTTCGAACCGGTCGGACGGAACGGGGCGCAGCGCGGTGGCGAGTGCCTCTCCCGAGCGGTTCCGCGCCCTGGGGCGGCGGCGTCGTCTTCGGGTCCAGCGGGTGTTGGTTGAAGCTAGCGTGCTCTGAAGGGTTCCGCCAGGGTCGTTCCCGCTCCGAGCGGGTTTCAATCTTGCAAAACCTTCTGACGGGAATCTGATTCATCCAGCGGCGCCGTGGCATGCACGCCGGGCGGCGGAAGAGGACGGACGCACAGGCTCCTGGCACCTCGCCGCTGTCGGTCGCTCAGAGGCCGAAAACGCCTCGCCGGAGTCGGCCTGACGGACCGCCCCGCCCGGCCTGACGGACCGCAGGTTTCCCAGGGCTTCGACCCGCGACGCCCTGGCTACCTCGAGTGGCGGAGGAAGTCCCGGATGTCGTCGGCGATGCGGCCGGGCTTCTCGCGCAGGCGTGAGAAGCGGCCGGGCGGCGCGATGACGACGGGCGTCGGGCCGATCGCGGTGCGCAGGCCGAGGGTGCGCAGGAGGGCGGCGACGCCGAGCAGCAGGGCGGCGAGGATGGTCGCGACGAGCGCGGCGATCCGCACGGGCTCGAGGGGCAGGTCGGGGTCGCTGAGGGAGGCGACGCCGGAGACGGGTTGCACGCTCGCGCTCTGGCCGGGGGCGAGGTAGGCCGGCGGGACGGGGACGACGGTGCCGCCCTCGGGAGCCGGGCTGGTGCCGGCGGGCGGGGCGATCGTGGAGGGGTCGGTGATGGCCGGCGGCTGGGCGTCGTCGGTCTCGGAGGTGTCGCCGGGCGTGGTGGGCGATCCGATGGCGGCACCGCCGGACGGCTCCTGGAGGGCCTTCTCGAGATCGGAGAGTCCGTCCTGCGCGAGAGCCGGCGAGGCGGTGACCGCGGTCATGCTCAGCAGCAGGCAGAACGCGACCATGAGGGGGCGGAGGCGCATCGCTGGGACCGTACCATCCGTCCCCGGGGGCACCGGCCGATACGATCGCCGCTCATGGCCTTGGCCGAGCAGCTCTCCATCGACCGCCTCCGTACCGGGGCGGCCAACGTCGCCCAGAGGGGCAAGGCCTTCACGCAGGGTCGCGCCGTGCGCGTCCTGGGCGCTCGCGCGCGCGGCCGACGGACCGGTTCGATCGCGCCGGCGGCCTCGATCGGCTTTGCGGCGATCGCGGTGCCGTGGCTCGTCGTGGTGCTCGCCCGCTGGAGCGATCCGACCCTCGGGCGCGGCCGCATCGTGGCCGACCCCTGGTCGTTGCTCGCGCCGGGCTGGGGCGCCTGGTCGCTCGTCGGACTCCTGATCGTCGCGGTCGCCGCACTCGTGTCGTGGGCCCGGCTGCGGCTGGCGGCGCCCGACGTGTCGCGCACGTTCGCCGTCGCCATCGCGTCGCTGCTGGCCTTTGCGCTGTGGTGCGGCGCCTCCGTCTTCCTCTGGTCGTCGAGTCCGAGCGGAGCGTGGCGGTGGACCGTCGTCGCGATCGGCGTGGTCGTCGCCTCCGTGCTCGGCCTGTTCGCGGGCGCGCAGCAGGAGGGACGCCGCGGCATCGTGCTCGGCGTCCTGGCGACCGGCACGCTCACCGCCACGATCGGCCTCATCGACCTCCTCGCCTTCTCCGGTGGCGCGCGCCGCGTGGTCTCGCCGCTGGATCCGACCGCGAACGCCGTGGTGATCGGCATCGGCGTGCTCGTCGCGATCGCGCTCGACCAGGGCGAGCATCCCCAGCGCCGGCGCCTCCTGCGTGCCGCCGCCACCCTCGGCATCGCCGCCCTGCTCCTGACCGCCTCACGCAGCGGCATCGCCGTGACCGTCTTCGGGATGTTCGTGCTCGCCTTCCGCGGCGTGCCGATCGGCTGGCCACTGATGCAGGCCACCGGCGGGGCGCTGCCCGGCGCGGTCACGGCCATGCTCGCCGTGGGAGTCGCCCGCGACGGCACGACCGACGACACCGGCCGGCTGCTCGTCGGCGGCCTGATCGTGGGTGGCGCGGCGCTCGTCGCCTGGAGCGCGGCCCGCGACCTCGGTGCCCCGCCGGCCCTGCGCCGGCTCGGCCAGAGCAAGGCGGTGCTGCCCGGCCTCATGGTGCTGATCGTCGTCGCCGTGGTG
>JAURVW010000098.1 GCA_030655275.1 Solirubrobacteraceae bacterium | reverse complement strand
AATGAACGCACCGCCGTTGACCGAGTACTCCATGGCGACGTGACCGGCCGCCAGGTTGTGGTCGAGGTTGAGGGTCTCACCCTGTTTGAGGGTGACGGTGATGCGGTCTTCGTCATTGGTTGAGTTGTGTTTGACTTCGCCCAGCGCTCCGCTGACCACCAGCACCGCGGTCATGGCGGCGGTGTTGGCGACGAAGGCGCTACGGGCGATGGTCACGGATTGCGCGTTGCCGCCGATGCAGCTGTTGTTCTGGTTGCTGCCGGTGAAGTCCGCGCCTTTGGCGATCCAGCCGGTGTTGAACATCGTCGGCGATGCGGTGAGTGGATCGCCGTTGGCATCGGTGTCGTTGGCCAGCAACGCTTCGCCCGGCACCGTGACGCTACCCGAGAGGACGTTGGTAATGACGTGATCATCGACTGCCACCGGCGCGGAGTTGGCCTGATCGCCGTTGTTGGGTGGTTGGATGCAACCGTTGTTGACGTCGATAGTGATGGTCGTGGTGCTCTCGTCACCGTCGTTATCGCGCAGGGTGTAGGTGAACACGTCGGTCGCGCCGGGGCCGTTCACGCTGTTCGGGTAGCTGTGGTATTCGGCGTTGCCCTGGGCGTCCAGGGTCAGGTAACCGTAGGTGCCGTTGATCTGGGTGTTGAGCCCGCCGTTGACCGGAGTCGAGGTGTCAGAGCCAGCGCGCACACCAACCACGCCACCGCCGAGCAAGGGACCATCGGCGCCGGCGACGTCGTTCCACAACACATTGCCGCTGACGACGCCGCCCTCCGTTACCGATGTGGCGTCGGCGTTGGCATCGGGTGTGTCATCGACGATGTTGACGTCGAGTTGCCCGGTCGCGGTGCTGCCATTTGTACCGGTGGCGACGACGTCGAAGTGTTCGGCGATGCTGTTGGCGCCGCCGGCATTCGGGTGATCGGCGTCGTAATTCAGGGTGTAGCTGTACGTCACCACGCCAGTGGCCGGATCGTAACCGGTGATAGTGAGCGTGCTGCCATGCCAGGTGTCGGCGGATTGCGGGAA
>JAURVW010000089.1 GCA_030655275.1 Solirubrobacteraceae bacterium | reverse complement strand
CGGCTGCGGCCGCCGCGGTGAGCGATCGCAGCCCCTCCCAGTCGGTGCGCCCCGGCTCGTTGCCGTGCACGTGGGTGTCGACGAGCCCGGGGATCAGCACTTCGTCGGCGGCCAGCGTGACGACCGCTCGCGCGGCCGGCGCGTCCGGCGGCAGAAACGGCGCCTGGCCTGCGGGCGGCGTCGGCAACTCGATCACTGCAGTGATCCGCCCGCGGGTGACCGCCACGGCCGCGGCCCGCATTCCATCCGGCAGCACCACGCGCGCGGCGAGGATCAGGAGGTCGGCGGGGGCGGAGGAGGTCAATGCAATCGATTGCAACTGGGAGCGAGTCTAACGCCCACGGGCGTTCTGGCTCAAGACGTAGTGTGGCCCGGACGGGCACGCAATCGGTTGTCCGCCTGTCGAGAGTCGTCGCCCGGCGCCTGTGACGACGGGCCAAATCGCCGCCCGTTCCCGTCGCGGCCGGCAGACGCACGTGTGATTCTCGTCGTGTTGTGTCGCGAACGGGCTCCCGAACACCGATCATGTGACCGATGGCGCTCCTCCGCCGCACCGAGCCTCGGCTCCCCCTGCCCCCGGCGGTCCCCCCGCAGTCCGTCCTCAGTCGCCCTGAGGTCGCGATCGTGCCTGCGCTCGTGATGGCGTTCGGCGCGCTCGGCGTCGCGCTCAGCCAGGTGCTGCGGCCCGATGGCCAGGCCGTCAGCGAGAACGCGACGGAGATCATCGCCTCGTGGGCCGTGCTCTTCGCGATCGGGGCCTTCTCGATGGCCCTCTTCATCCGCAACTCGCGGGTGCTGAGCGGTCCGCACGCGATCTGGGTCTACGTGCTCGGCAGCCTCTCGCTCCTCGGAGCCCTGTCGATCGTCTCGCTCCTGGATTCGGGCATCGCGACGGTCGCGTTCGGCGGCGCGATGCTGCTGTCGTTCTACGTCGGGTTCGTCTTTCCGTACCGGATCGCGCGGGCCGGACTCGTGGTGTTGCTGGCCCTGCTCGGCATCCTCCAGCTCGCCGTGCCACGCGCCGACGGGATCGAGGTGCTGTCGGTCTTCGCGCTCGCCATCACCGGCTGGCTGCTCGGGCGCATCCCGCGTCAGGCCCACAAGATCGCCGCGAAGCACGCGCTGATCCTGTCGCGCAGCGACGTGCTCACCCGCATCCTCAACCGCCGCGGGTTCCTCGAGGAGTTCGCCTTCGCCCTGCGCACCGGCGCACACGAGGGTCGCTCGGTCGCGCTCGTCGTGATCGACCTCAACGGCTTCAAGCTCATCAACGACCAGCAGGGCCACGCGGCCGGCGACGAGATGCTCGCGTGGGTCGCCGAGCGGATCGGCGTGCTCCTACCTGCCGATGCGATCTTCGGACGGCTCGGCGGCGACGAGTTCGCGATCGGCCTGCCGGGCATCACCGAGCCCGCCGCGGAGGCGCTCGCCAAGTCGATCCACGCGGCCCTCTCCGAGCGGATCGGCGCGTCGATCGGCGTCGCCGCCCAGCCGCACGGCGAGACCGGCGCCGACGACCTCTTCCGCAGCGCCGACATCGCCCTCTACGCCGCCAAGGCCGATCCCACCCGGCGCGTGCAGGTGCGCGAGGCCGACCCGTCCGGTCGGCAGGTCGAGCCCGACGCCGTCCCCGCGCCCGTGAGCTACGCCAAGCTGCGCGCGCACGGCGGTCCGCGCGAGGCGACCGACCATCACGGCCTCAAGTTCGACGGCACCTGGGTGCTCGCGGGCTTCTTCGCCATCGGCATCTCCGGACTCGTGTTCGTGGTGAGCACATGGCTGTGGGGCGGCGACTCCGCCTTCGAGCAGCTCATCCGGTACGGCGGTCCGCCGTGGATCCTCGTGAACCTCGGCCTCGGCCTCGCCTACCGCAACACGACGATCGACGCCTGGGATCCGAACGCGATCCCGTCGTACATGTCGGCGGTGCTCGTCGGCGTGGGCGTGGGGACGGCATCGCTGTCGACGGGCGACGGCGTGACCACCCCGATCATCGCCGGGCTCTACCTGAAGCTCATCTTCGACGGCGCCACGTTCCGCTCTTCGACCGGCCTGCGGCTGGGCGCGATCATCGTGACCTGCTGGCTGCTCGTGGTGATCCTCGGGCCGGCGGACGCACTCTGGGCGGTCCCGTTCCAGCTCGTCATGATCGTCGGCTCCTACCGCCTCGGGCAGGTCGGC
>JAURVW010000081.1 GCA_030655275.1 Solirubrobacteraceae bacterium | reverse complement strand
CGCGATCGCCACGAACCTGCCGGAGATCGCCATCGTGGTGAGTGCGGCGGCATCGGGTGACCTGAGCGTGGCCGTGGGCAACATCCTCGGCGGCATCGCGTTGCAGACCGTCGTGCTGGCGGCGCTCGATGCGTTCGGGGTCGGCGGCGAACGCGGGCTCACCTACCGGGCGGCGTCGCTCGTGCTGGTGCTCGAGGCGCTTCTCGTGGTCGCGATCCTCGCCGTCGTGACCGCCGGGACGCAGCTGCCGCCGGACCTGGTCGCCCTCAACGTGACTCCCGATGCGGTGCTCATCGTGGCGCTGTGGGCCGCCGGGCTCGTGGTGCTCAAGCGGGCGGGGACCGGGCTGCCCTGGCATGAGGGCGGCGAGGCCCCCGACGGCCAGGAGGTGCCTCGCGGGCACCGCAAGACCGAAGCCGAGTCGGCGGCGACCGAACGCGGCGTGAGCACCGCCCGCGCCGCGACGATCTTCACGATCGCCGCCGTCGCCACGCTCGTCTCGGGCGTACTGCTCGAGCGCAGCGGCAGTGCGATCGCCGACGACATCGGCCTCTCCGGGGTGCTCTTCGGCGCAACCGTCCTGGCCGCCGCCACGTCGCTGCCGGAGCTCTCGACCGGCCTCACGTCCGTCCGCAAGGGCGACTACGGCCTTGCCATCAGCGACATCTTCGGCGGCAACGCCTTCCTCCCCACCCTCTTCCTCGTCGCGACGCTCCTCTCCGGCAAGGCCGTGCTGCCCGAGGCCCAGAACACCGACATCTACCTCACCGCCGTCGCGATCCTGCTCACGAGCGTCTACGCCGCCGGGCTGCTCTTCCGCCCGAAACGGAAGGTCGCCGGCATGGGACTCGACTCGTTCGTGGTGCTCGTGCTCTACGCAGCCAGCGTCGGCGGGCTCTTCGCGATCGCAGGCTGAGGCGCGGCCGACGTCCCGCCACCGGCGCGTCGAGAATCCCTACGCCTTTCGGGTAGGGCTCCTCGACCCGATGACCGGCGCCGGCGCGCCAGGGCGGCCGGTCGCGGCCGGACGCCCACCGCTGACCCTTGCGGCTCCGTGAACTCGAGCGCAGTACCCGCGCGAGGACGGCTAGGACGAGGGGTATGTCGAGTACCGCTGAAGTCCAGAAAGTCCGCGATCTCATGGAGGACAGCGGCCGCATCGTGATGCTCACGAGCGTCGACCACGCGGCCGGCCGCCTCGTGAGTCGCCCGATGGCCGTGCAGGAGATCGACGACGACGGCACCGTCTGGTTCTTCGCCAGCGATGCCTCGCCGAAGGCCGACGAGCTCACGAAGGACCCGACGGTGAACATCGCCTTCTCGTCGCGCAGCTCGTGGGTGTCGCTCGCCGGCAGCGCGTCGATCGTGCACGACCGCCAGAAGATCGTTGAGCTGTGGAGCCCAGGCGCCGAGTCCTGGTTCCCCGACGTCCCGGACTCACCGTACGTCGGCCGGCTGCGTATCGATCCGGACTCCGCGGAGTACTGGGACACGCCGGGCGGTCGCGTCTCGGCCGTGCTCGCCTACGGCAAGAGCAAGATCACCGGCGAGCGCCCCAACATCGGCGAGTCGAACGTCGTCGAGCTGTAGCCCCAGCCCCGCTTCACCGCTCCGCGGCCGGCGCTCAGAGCCGGCCGCAGGAGCACCCTCTCCGGCGCATCGCACCAGACACGCCGCACCAGTACCTCCCCCCGCGCGTCGCACCAGACATGCCGCACGGGCACTTCCCGGCGGCGCGTCGCACCTGACGCGCCACCCGACCATCCGTCGAGCGCGTCCATCTGGGCGTGACGGCGATCACACTCACTCCTAGCTTGGACTCCATGGCGCAGCCCGCTCTCAGGCCGCCCGACCTCACCGGCTCTCTGCCGGGTCATGCCATCTCGCTGGCGACGCTCGCGGGACTCACGGCCCTCTGCATGCTGGTCCTCGTCGGCGCCCGCAACTCGATCACCCTCTCCGTCGTCCCGGGAGTCGCCGCGCTCATGCCGCTCTCCCTCGACAGCTACAACGCCCGTCGTCTCGACTCCCGCGGCTCGCTCCTGCACCGCCGGGTGTGGACCGCGCTCCTCGGGTCGGCCGTCCTGGTCGCCGCCTTGGTCGTCTTCTCAGCGACCTGATCCCGGCGGCGGCCGGTCGACGGCCGACCCTGAGCGCCGCCCGCGGCGTGCCCGCTCGGGCGTCCCCCGAAGCGGACCGCGGTCCGCCGTTCGTCGACCCAACCTGAGTATTTGCTGAGAACCCCGCCACAACTGGCGCTCCTGGCCTCCCGACGGGGCTAGCTTGAAGGCATGGCACGCACTGGATCCATCACCGTCGCCGCGCTGCTCGGCACGGGCTTCGCGACGATCGGCTTCGCCCTCAGCGGCGTCTCGGCGCTCGGCGACGATCTCCAGGCCGCCCGCACCCTCACGCCGGCGCCCGTGCTCAAGCCGGGCGAGGAAGAAGGCGCAGGCCGTGGCCTCAGCACCACGCCGGCCGCCGGCGACTCGATCCAGCTCGAGGACGTCTGCGACCGCTCGAAGCGCCGCGGGCACCACGGCGATGCGGCCGACGCGACGACGCCGACCACGCCGGACGCCGTCACCGCGGCGAAGTCGTACTAACGCGATGCGCGTCCTGGTCGTCGAAGACCATCCGCAGATCTCCGACGCGGTCGCGCGTGGACTCCGGCGCACCGGCGCCGCGGTCGACACCGCCGCCGATGGCGAGATCGGGCTCTACAAGGCTCGCATCAACGCCTACGACGTGATCGTGCTCGACCGCGACCTGCCCAAGCTCCACGGCGACGAGGTCTGCCGCACCATCAACGCCGAGCAGCCCGATCGCAAGATCCTCATGCTCACGGCGGCGCGCGGCACCGACGACCTCGTCGAGGGCCTCGCGCTCGGCGCCGACGACTACCTGGCCAAGCCCTTCAAGTTCGCCGAGCTCGTCGCACGCATCGGCGCACTCGCGAGGCGTACCGGTGAGGTCCGCCCGACCGTCCTCGTGCGCGGCGACCTCGAGCTCGACCCCGGCCGCCACCTCGTCACCCGCGGCGGCGAACCGATCGACCTGTCGTTGAAGGAGTTCGGCGTGCTCCAGGAACTGATGGCCGCCGACGGCGCCGTCGTCTCCAGTGAGCAACTGCTCGAGCGCGTCTGGGACGAGAACGTCGACCCGTTCACGAACACGGTCCGCATGGTGATCGTGACGCTCCGCCGCAAGCTCGGCGATCCGTCGCCGATCGAGACGCTGCGCGGCGCGGGCTACCGGATCTGACCACCGTGACCGACAGGCGGGAAGTGCGTGGCACCGGCCCGGTCCCGCGGCGGGCCCGCCTCACGCTGCGCACTCGCCTCGTCGCGATCTACGCGGTGGTGTTCGTGCTGTCGATGGCAGCCGTGCTCGGCGTCTCGTACCTGCTGCTGTCGAACTACCTCCACGACACGCTCGAGGCCTCCGCCGCCGACGGCATCCTCGAGCGGCTCGCGAGCAAGTACCTCCTGGCGCTGATCGGCACCACGCTCGTGGCGACCTCCCTCGGGTGGCTCGCAGCCAGGCGGCTGCTCCAGCCGATCCAGGCCGTCACCGACGCCGCCCGCCACGCCTCCGACGACCGCCTCGACCAGCGCCTCGACCTCGGCGGGCCGCACGACGAGCTCCGCGAACTCGGCGACACCTTCGACGCGATGCTCGACCGCTTCCAGGACTCGATCGAGGCCCAGCGACGGTTCATCGCCAACGCCTCGCACGAGCTCCGCAGCCCGCTGACGGCGATCCGCACGGAGGTCGACGTCACGCTCGCCGACCCCGACGCGACCGTCGCCGACCTGCGCCGGATGGGCGAGCGGGTGCTGCAGGGCGGCGACGAGCTCGACGAACTGCTCGCGGCCCTGATGGTGTTGGCCCGCAGCCAGCGTGGGCTGCTCGCGACCGACCGCCTCGACCTCGCCCAGGTCGCGTCGCTCGCCCTCGCGGACGTGAGCGCGCAGGCCCACTCGGCGAAGGTCGAGCTCGACGTGCACCTCGAGTCGGCGCCGGTCCTCGGCGACCCCGCCCTGCTGCGGCGCCTGATCGCGAACCTCATCGACAACGGCATCCGCTACAACCGCCCCGGTGGCACGGTCGCCATCACCGTGGGGACGATCACCGCGATCGACCGCCCGTCCGATGGCAGCGACGGCGTGGCGACGCACCGTCCGACCGTCCGCGTGACGAACACGGGCCTCGTGGTGCCGCCCGAGTCCGTCGAGCGTCTGCGCCAACCGTTCGAGCGGCTCGGCCGCCACGGCTCCGGGAGCGGACTCGGACTCTCGATCGTGCAGGCCGTCGCCGAGGCACACGAGGGGTCGGTCTGGCTCGCCGCCGATCCCGCCGGCGGCCTCGACGTGACCGTCACGCTGCCGGCGGTGCAGGCAGCCACCGCGGCCACGCCGCCGCGGGTGCCCAGCCCGGTGGAGAGCGCCGGCTAGTCGATCGGCGCGAAGCGCAGACCGCGCGTGCCATCCGGCCGGTCGACGGTCTCCGACCACATCTCGAGCGGCCGCACCCAGATCGACTCGGGATCGTTGACGCGCCGGTAGACGGCGTGCCAGCCCATCGTCTCGGAGTGCCGAGCGAGGCTCAACAACTCGTACTCGTTGCCCTTGAAGTGGCGGTAGCGCCCGGGCGCCGGCGAGCCCGCGGGCGGAAGGTCTTCGGATGCGGAATCGGTCACCGGCGGATCGTGCCGGACGCACCGGCGGGCCGGCTCAGCGAATGCGAAGCGGGACGATCCTGGAGGTGCCCGGTCGGGCGGGTACGTCCGCACCCACCAGCATCCGAGCTCGAATGCGATACCGCCCGGCGTTGCCGAAGGCGTGCGACCACGCGAACGCACCGGTCCGGTCGGAGCGCACGATCGCGGCGATCTTCCAGCCGGCTCCCGTGTTGGCCTCCAAGACGACCCGCGCACCACGCTTGGGAAGGTCGGCGATCCGGACCCGGCCTGTCAACTTCACCACCACTCCGCGCCCGGCGGTCTTCCGGCTCGCACCGAGCGACACAGCCGCCATCACACGCAGTTCCGAGACTGCGGTCGCGGTGTACGTCGTGCTCCCGATCCGTTGTGCGAAAGAGAACGTGAGGGTGCGATTGCTCGCGGCGGTCGCCGAGTAGACGAACCCGCCGGCCGCGTCGGTGACCACGGTCGAGACGGTCTTGGTCGGCGCACCTGCGATCGCGACGCGCTCGCTCACGTCGACGGCCGCTCCGACCAGGGGCCGGCCGGCCGCGTCCGCGAGCCTGCCCCCGACCTTGAAGGTCTTGGCGAAGCCGACGGTCACGCGCGCCGGTGTCGACTTCGCGACGAATCCGCCCGACAGCGCATCGCCGCCGGCGCCGTTGAGCGGCGCTGGCGCCTCGGG
The DNA here is from genome assembly GCA_030655275.1 of Solirubrobacteraceae bacterium. Lineage (GTDB taxonomy): Bacteria > Actinomycetota > Thermoleophilia > Solirubrobacterales > Solirubrobacteraceae > JAGIBJ01. The sequence goes on along the minus strand of JAURVW010000081.1, from coordinate 6,663 downwards.
GGCGGCGGGCGTGGCGGGCGTGGCGGAGGGGCGGTTGTCGACGGTGACGGTCGGCAGGGTCGTCTTGCGGACGTTGCCGGCCGCATCGGTCACCCAGACCTCCAGCGCGCTCGCGCCGTCGGGCAGCTTGGTGGTGTCGATCGCGGCGTCGACCTGGACCCGGCTCTGCAGGCACGGCGCTGGGCGGGTGAAGCTGCAGTCGCCACCATCGACCGGTCTGGCGAGCACGGTCGTCCCGCCGCCGGTGCGCACCTCGATCGTGCGGACGCCACTGTCGGCGTCCGTCGCGGACAGGCGCACGGTCTTCGTCCCGCGCTGCAGGCCGCCATCGAACAGCCCGATCGACTCGACCGACGCTGCGGCCGGGAGCACAGGATCGTCGAGCGTGACCGTCGCGCGCTGCATCACGAGGAACGGTCGGAACGTGAACTGGCAGGGCTTGCCGCATTCGACCACGGTGCTCAGGCGCCGCGACCCGGCCTGGTCAGACCGATCCCAGAGAAGCGAGGGTGCGGCGGGCTCGGCGGAAGCCGAGATCGGCCGTATCTCGCCCCAGCGGATGTTCTCGGCGCTGTAGCTCGAGAGCGCGCCATCGCCACCCGGCTCCGATGCCGTCTTGGCCGAGAGCGACAGGACCGCCTGGAGTCGGACGATCTTGGTGTTCGGCAGCGCCGCCGGCACGACGACCTCGAACCCCGCCTGCTCCCCGGGGCGCGTGCTCGGGGAGACGACGTTGGACGCTTCTCCGAGGTTGAATCCGACGCCGGTCGTGCCGCAGCTGTTGAGCACCACGGTCCGGATGCCGGAGATGAAGCCGGGCGTGACCTCGACCGCGGCGTCGCCCTGTCGGCACTGGGCCACCTCGTAGGTGGCGGCGTCGACCGCCGGCGGCAGCACAAGGCTGGCGGTCATCACCGTCGCGAGCGCGACGACCCGGGAAAACCCGGTGGCCGTCGCGCCGAACCGTCGGCTCATCGGATCCGCAGCTTGCGGTTCGGGCTCTGGTTCACCTTCGCCGGAAGATCGCTCGCGCTGAAGAGGCGGGCCCGGAAGGTGTAGTGGCCGCGGGTGCGGAAGCGATGCGACCAGGTGAAGACGCCGCCCTTGCGGGTGCGGACGTTCGCGGCGGTGAGCCACCCCTTGGCGGTCTTGCTCTCGATCACCAGGCGCACCCCCTTTGCCGGGAGCGGGTCGACGCCGACGACGCCCGAGAAGGTGACCGAGCGGCCGCGGCTCGCCTGCTTGACGAGCGCCAGCGACACGGTCGCGCGCACGGCGACGGCCACGCTGGCCCGATCGACGTAGTCGGTCGAGGCCTGCTTGGCGGCGTACGCGAACTCGACCTTCTGCGAGGCCTTCGTCGCGACGGCGTACGAGAACACCCCGTTGCCGTCGGCGGTGACGGTGCCGGCAAAGGCGCGCGATGCCCCCGGGACGTCGACCGTCGTGAACACGTCGACGAACGCGCCCGAGAGCGGCACGCCGGCGGCATCGAGGATCCGGCCCGACAGGGACAGCGGCTTGCCGAACACCGTCGGCAGCTTCGGTGCGGAGACGCCGGTCACGCGACCGGTCGCCGGAGCGCCGCCCTTGCCGTTCGGAAGGCCCGCCGTGCCGGAGCTGCCGGGGACCGTCACACCCGGAATCGTTGCGCCCGGAATGGTCGCGCCAGGCACCGTGCTCCCGGACGCCGGGGTCGGCTTGGGCGTAGCGGTCGAGGCGACGGGCGTCGGCGTCGGCGCCACGACGTTGGCCGCGGGCGTCGGCGTCACGACGGGCGTTGCGCGGTTCTGGACCGTCACCTTTCGGGACGCGATCGCCGTCGAGTTACCCGCGGCGTCATAGAGGGTGGCCGTGAGGAGGCGCTCACCGTCGGCGACCTTGGTCGTGTCGACCGAGATCAGCCCCGAGACCGCGCCCGGGCACGGACGCGCCCAGGCGAACTCGCGATCGATGCCCGAGTGGATGTCGACGCCTTCGCAGCGCTTGTTGCCGGGGGTGATGAGCTGCACCGGTGCCGCGGCGACGCCGTCGAGCGTGACGGCGACCGCCCGAGCACCCGAGCCGACATCGGCAGCGTCGAACCGGAAGGTCTCGTTGCCCCGCTTCGTGCCCGTGTCCATGATCGAACCGCCGAGGTTCGTGGCCGTCGGCGTCGACTCGTCGACGAGGGTGATCTGCTGCCACCCGATGCCCATCGACGAGCGTCCGAGATCCGAGGTCCCGCACTGACCGGAGCCGTAGCACCCCGTGTTGAAGCCGAACTTCGTGGCGTTGATCGCGAAGTTGAACACGCCGTTCTCGAAGTAGGTGCCGTCGCGGGAGATCCGCTGCATGAGCAGATGGTTGCCGTCGTAGGCGAAGCCGTCGCGGTACACGCCGACGGCCGACTCGCCGTAGTAGTCGGCGGCGGAGTTGTTCAGCGTGATGCCGTAGCCGTACTCCATCCGGGCGGTGCTGACGGTGGTCCCGCTAGGCGCCGTGAACTCCCACGATCCGGTCCCGCCGCCCACGACCCCGGTCCCCGATCCGCTCGGACGCGCGAAGTTCACCGAGAGCGAACCGTTCGACCCGCAGGTGTTGTCGACCGCCACGTCGCCCGGAAGGCTGTTGGCCGGGGCCCAGCCCTCGGTCGACGTGTACGTGTTCTCGCCCAGCGGTGCGGGCGTCCCCGGGGGCGTCTTGCAGAGCCACGCGGTGTACGTGCCCGCAGACGCGGACGGGGCGAAGGTCGCTGCGCCGGCGAGCGGCAGCAGGGCGGCGACGAGGACGCGCAGGGCAGAGGCGGGGAGGAACGGTGTGGGCACGGTGGGAGGGTGGATCGGTTGGGCGCTACCGGGGCTGGAGCGCGGGTGGCCGGGCGGGGGACCCGGGATGGGATGACCGGGCGGGGGACCCGGAGAAGAGGGGGTTGGAAGTGGGTCAGCGAACGCGCAGCCGCTGCACCTTGCTGGCGGCGGGACGGGCGGCGAGGTCGCCGGAGCTCAGGACGCGCGCCCGGAACTCGTAGGGGCCGCGGTTGGAGAAGCGGTATGACCACGAGAAGGCGCCAGCCTTGCGGGCACGGACGTTCTTGGCGACCTGCCACCGCTTCTTGCCGGTGCGCACCTCGATGGCGACGCGGACGCCCTTGACCGGGAACGGATCGACGCGCACCTTGCCCGCGAAGCGGACGAGCTGGCGGCGACCCGCGGCCTTGCGGGAGAGCTTGAGGGAGACCCCCGCGCTGACGGACAGCGGGACGGCGAGGACGTCCTTGTAGGTCGCCAGGCCGATGCGCTCGGCGTAGGCGAACTCGAGGATCCGGGAGCCGCGCGTCCGCGGGCGGTAGGTGAAGCCGCCCTGGGCGTCGGTCGTGACTGCTCCGACCTTCGCCTTCGCGCCGCCGGCCGTGTCCGGCGTCTCGTACACGTCGAGGGCGGCACCGGTGATCGGCGCGCCGGCGCCGTCGACGACCCGGCCGGTGACGTCGATCTTCCCGCCGTAGTGCGTGGAGATCTTGCCCGCCTTGTTGAGCTTGGACGTGAGCACGACATCGCCGGAGGCCGGGTTGCCGCCCGTACCGTTCGGCCCGCCGGCGCCCACCTCGCCGGCCGCGCCGTTGTCGACGGTGATCCGGCGACTCACGACCGTGGTGGCGTTGTAGGCGACGTCGTAGACCGTCGCGGTGAGCAGGTGGGTGCCGTTCGGAACGCCGGTCGTCGGCACGCTCAGGTTGGCCGTGACCGTCGAGGTCTTGCAGGGCACGGGGTAGCCGAACTCGTTGCCGAACTGCGGCTCCACGTCGACCTCGGCGCAGCGACCGCCGTTGGCGTCGATGACCGTTCGCGGGGTGACGACCTTGTCGCCGAGCTTCACCTCGCCGGTCCACACGCCGCCGCCTGCGTCGGCCGTGTTGAAGGTGAGCGTCTCCACGCCGCTGCGCGCGCCCGCGTCGAGCAGCGTGCCGCCGGGGTTGGAGGCCGTCGGGCTGGAGTCGTCGATGAGCGTGATCGCGATCGCCTTCGCCGAGTTGAACGCGCGCGGCGAACTCGAGGAGCCGGCGCAGTGGACGTTGGGGTCGTTCGCCGGTCCGTAGCACCCGGCATCGAAGCCCCAGGTGGGGCGGCCACCACCGTCGAAGGCGACCCGCTGCTCGGAGGCGCCCGTGCAGTCGTTCGAGCGACACAGGCTCATGAGGTGGTCGCCGTCGAAGAGGAAGTCGCCGCGGTACACCCCGGCACCAGCGGTGGCCTGCAGGTCGGCACCGTTGGCGGTCACGTTGCGGTTCTGGACGTAGGAGACCGGACCGACGAGCGTGTTCGGCGGGGCCGCGAACTTCCAGGTCACGCCCAGGCCGCCGCTGTAGGTCACGCCATCCTGGAAGCCGAAGAGCATGTCGAGGCCGGCGCCCTTGCCGCAGTTGTCGCCCGTGGCGCTGTAGGGAGCGCCCACGTTCGGGGTCCAACCCTCGGTGCTCGTCGGCTTCCCGGCCGGTGTGTTGCACGACCAGATCCGGTACGAGCCGGCGCTCGCGGGAGCGGCCGCGACGAAGCACGACGCGAGGGTGGCGAGGAGCGCGGCGATTCCGAGGAGTCGCGGGCGCCGTGAGCGAGGCGTGCGTTGCGGCAAGACTGGTTCCTGAGTCGGTCGAGGGGACGGGCGGCGGGGGAACCAGAGCGGCTCGGCAGCCCCCACCCGGCAAGGAATACCGGGCGAGGCGCCGTTCCTCCCCATGAGGGGGAGGCGCGCGCTCCCCCGGGAGCTTTGCAGCCCGCACCGCTTTTCGGTAGGGCGATACGGAGCGATTGGCACGCTCGCAGGCGTATCGCGACGCTCGCTGGACGGTCCGACGCTCACGCCGCGGCCGCCCTACCGCACCCGCAGCGTGCGCTTGGGGCTCGTCCCACGCCTGGCCGGCACGTCGAGGCTGCTCAGCACGCGCGCCCGCATCGTGAACGTGCCGCGCGTACGGAACGCGTGCTTCCAGGAGAACCGGCCCGCCGAGTCGGTGCGCACGATCGCCGCCGGCAGCCAGCGCTTCTTCGACTGCGACTCGATCACCACACGCGCCCCCTTGGCCGGCAGCGGGTCCACTCCGACCGTGCCCGTGAAGGCGACCGTCCGCCCGATGCGACCCGTCCCCGGTGCCTTGAGCGACACCGCCGCGCTCACCACGACCGCTGCTTCGGCGCGAGCCAGGTAGTCGCCCGACGGCACCGGCGCGTAGGCGAACTCCACCGTGCGCGAGGCGCGCGGGGTGAGGGTGAAGCGGAACGTGCCGTCGGCGCCCGTCGTGACGGCACCCGACTTCGCGGTGGGTGCTCCGGCCAGCGCAACCCGCTCGAACACGTCGACCGGAGCGCCACCGATCGGCTTGCCGCCACCGTCGAGCAGCGTGCCCGCGAGGACGAGCGCACGACCGGAGGGGGTCGCGGCTTTCGGCGCGGTGACCGTGAGCTTCGCCGTGGTGGGCGTGCCGACGGCGGCGGGCAGGGTGCCGGCGAGGTTCGTCGCGGACGGACCACCGAGGATGGGCGTCGCGCTCACGCGCGGAGCCGGCGTCGGGTTGGCGAACGCATTCGGCGCCGGCGTGGGCGTCGCGATCGCATTCGGCGCCGGCGTCGGCGTCGCACCCGGAGCGGGCGTCACCTTCGGCGTCGGGTTGGCCACGGGCGCCGTCGTCGCCGCGGGCGCGGGCGTCGGTGTCGCCGCCGAGTTGTCGACGGTGACCGCGGTCGCGTTCGAGACCACCGTGTTCTTCGAGGCGTCGCGCACCGTCACGGTGAGCACGTGCGCGCCGTCGGCCACCTTCGTCGTGTCGATCGACAGGTTCGCTTCGGCACTGAGCGCGCACGGCTGCGCGGCGCGGAACTCGTTGGCGGTCGTCCCCGGGATGAGCTTGATGAGCACGCATCGTCCGCCGTTGTCGTTGAACGTGTGCTCGCCGACCACGACCGTCGAACCGAGCTTGACCTCCACGGTCCACACGCCCGAGCCCCGGTCGGCGGTCGGAACCTTCAGCGTCTCGGTGCCGCGGCGCTTGCCGCTCGCGACCAAGGTGCCGCTGAGCTGCCCGATGGTCGGATTGAAGTCGTCGACGAAGTCATAGGCCTGGGATCCGATGGCGATCTGCGCGCGTGGACCGTCGGCCGTGCCGCACGTCCCGTTCGGCCCGAGGAGGTAGCACCCGGCGCTGAAGGCGAGGTAGCGGGTGTCGATACCGCTGATGGCGAAGTCCCCGTTCTGCACCTGCGTGTCGTTGCTCAGCCTCGAGTCGGTGGCGAAGCGGGCGTTGTTCGGAGCGATGCCGTCGGGGTAGACCGCCGTCGCGGCATAGGCGCCGTTGTCGCCGGCGCTGGGGCGCACCACCGTGTACATCGCGAACGATGCCCGCGTGAACCTCAGGTTCGCCGGCGCCTCGAACTGCCAGCTCGCCGCGCCCGCCCGAACACCCGGCGTGACGGTGTCGAAGTTCACGCTGAGGTTGCCCGCGCCGCCCTGCGGGCAGGAGTTGCCGCGGGTGCTGACCGCGGTGAAGTTGGTGTCGAGCTGGGACCAGCCGTCGATGGGGGCGGGGACGCCGTCGAACGACTTGCAGACGTAGCCCACGAACGCCCCGGCCCGGGCGGATGGCGCGAGGGTGAACGAGGCGAGGAGTGCGACGGCGACGGCGAGCAGCCG
>JAURVW010000078.1 GCA_030655275.1 Solirubrobacteraceae bacterium | reverse complement strand
CCGAGCGTGATCAGGATGTCGTCGATCACGTCGTTCAGGCCGAGCTGGCGCATCGTCTTCAGCTTCGCGCGCACGACCTCGGTGTTGCCGGCGGCGGCGACTTCGAGGTCGACCCCCGACCCGGCCGAGCCGAGCATCATGCCGCTGCCCGAGTCCACGACCGCGGCGCACATCGCGCCGTCGGCCGTCATCAGTTCCTCGAGTGATTGTTTGATCGTAGCCATGCGTTTCTCCTAGGTGGCGCCGGTTTGAAATGGGCCCGGTCAGACCCGTGTGGCGATGGTTCGCCGGTGATGAAAATCGATGCGCGGGCCGTCGTGCAGCAGCGCGGCTCAGGCGGCGCGTTGCATCAGCCCGCCGAGCGCGCGCACGCGCCGCTGCCAGGCGGTCCAGTCGACGCCGCGGTGCGCGGCGCTGGTGACGACCAGCACCTCCGGATCGGTGCTGCACGGCAACACCGCGAGCACGCCGCGGGCGTGGTACATCACCGCCGCGCCGAGCGGCCCGAGCACGGTGAAATGTTCCTTTTGCCGCTCGTGCAGGCGCCAGTAGTCGATGGCGGCCTCCCAGACCCGCTCGCCGGTCGGCGCATGCCCGCTGGTGTGCCAGACGAGGCCGGTCGCGGCTTCGACGAGCGCGCAGCCGACGATGCCCGGCGTGCCCGCCATCCGGTCGAGTTCGTGCGTGATCGGTTCGAGGTTCATGGCGTGTCGAGCAGCTTTTCGGCCATCGCGAGCCGGTTCCAGATCAGGCCGAGCAGCACCTTCGCGTCCGCCAGCATCACCACCACCGCGGCCTCGCCGCGCACCTGCACCGAGCGCACGACCAGCCGGCCCTCGCTCGATTCGACGACCAAGCAGCGCAGCGCGCCGATGCGGGTCTCGTGGCTGACGGTGTCGCCGAGTGCGGCGAGCGAGCTGACGATCGCCGCGAGCCGCGGCGCGTCGACCAGGCGCGCGCCGGCATGCGCGATCTCGAAACCGTCGGGCGTGGCGACGACCACGGCGGCGGCGCCGTCGAGGTCAGCCAGCAGGGCATGCGCCGC
>JAURVW010000064.1 GCA_030655275.1 Solirubrobacteraceae bacterium | reverse complement strand
TGCCCTCGACGATCCGCTCGTCGGTCTCGTTCGTCGCCACGTCGGCGATGAACTCACCGTCGATCTTGAGGTAGGTGAACGGCAGGTGCTTGAGGTAGTGCAGGCCGCCGAAGCCCGAGCCGAAGTCGTCGAGGGCCAGTTCGCAGCCGAGGTCGCGCAGCGTCTCGGCGAACACCCTCGCCTGGTTGACGTTCTCGATCGCGGCGGTCTCCGTGAGTTCGAACACGAGGCGCTTCGGGGTGACGGCGTGCGTGCGGAGGCTGTTCGTGATGTTGTCGAGCAGCGCGGGGTGACCGAGCGAGCGGCCGGAGATGTTGACCTGGAAGGTGATGTCCTCGCCGACCTTCGCGAGCGCGGCGATCCCCTCGCGCACGACCCACGCATCGATCTCGCCGATGAGCCCGTAGTGCTCGGCCAGGGGGAGGAAGGCGCCCGGGGGCACGAGCTCGCCGTCCTCGTCCCGCATGCGCACGAGGAGCTCGTACTGCGAGACGCGGTCGTCGGTGAGCCGCACGATGGGCTGGGCGTGGAGCTCGAAGCGTTCGTCGCGGATGGCACGGCGCAGGCGACCGATCGCGGTCTGGGCGCGGCGCTCTCCGGGGCCGACGACGAGTTCGGGCACGGCGACCCGGTCGCGGCCGCTCGTCTTCGCGGCGGAGACGGCGTGCTCGGCGAGGACGAGCACGTCGGCCGGGGCGGCGACCTCCGCGGTGAAGGCCGCGACGCCGATCGAGAGGGTGAACGAGACCCGTCCGCTGGCACGGGCGACGCGGGCATGATCGTGCGCGGAGGCGCGGATGCGTTCGGCGACGGCCATCACCTCGACGAGGCCGCCGGTCGGCAGGAGCACGCCGAACTCGTCGCCCCCGAGGCGACCGATCGTCGCGTCGCTCGGCAGGCCGCGCTGGATCAGTCCGGTGATCTCGACGAGTTGTGCGTCGCCTGCGGGGCGGCCGTGCGCGTCGTTGATCTGCTTGAAGTGGTCGACGTCGACGAGCACCACGGCGCCGTCCTGGCCGTAGCGCGAGCAGGTGTCGAGGTGGGTCTCGATGGCCTCCTCGAAGCGGACGCGATTGAGCAGGCCGGTGAGCGTGTCGTGGCCGGCGAGGTACCGCAGCTGGGCGTCGTGGCGGCGCTGCTCGGTCATGTCGACGATGTGCACGGTCACGCCGCTCTCCTCGTCGTCCGCTGCGCGGCCCGTGATGTGGAGGGAGCACTCGGCGGGTGCCTCGCCGGGCAGGAGCATCCGTGCCTCGACGGTCGCGCCCGACGTCTCGCCGCTGAGGAGCCCGGGGAGGACGGCGGTGAGGCGGTCCCGATCACGCGGGTCGAACAGCGAGGGCAGGTCGCGGCCGACGATGCCCTCCTGCGTGCGCCCCGCCATCGTGCGGAGCTTGGCGTTGCCGGTTCGCACGGACCCGTCGGCGTTGAGGATCACCATCGGGAGTGGTGCGTTCTCGAACGCAGCGAAGAATCGCTCCAGCAGGGTCTCCGTGCGCCGCTCGGCCTTGCGTTGCTTCGTGACGTCGCGTCCGACGACGATCAGGCCCACGACCTTGCCGTCGCCGTCGCGCAGCGGCCCGACGGTCGTGTCGTACGCCGCCTCCGTGAACGGGTTGACGAAGAGGAACTCGCGTTCCTCGCCGGCGAGCGCGGCGCCGTACTCCTGGGCGAGCTGCGCGGCCTCGGCGGGCGGCATCAACTCCAGGACTGACCGGCCGAGCAGGTCGGAGGAGGGGCCGTGCACCGTGCCGCCCTCGCGGGTGGAGACGAGCCGCATCTCGTGGTCGAGGATCCACAGGAAGACGCCGGGGAGGTTCTCGAGGGCGCGCCACGCGAGGGTGGCCTCGTCGCCGGCGATCCGGCGGATCGCCTCGGCATCGACGGTGCGACGGAGGTGGGCGACTGGCAGCGCTGGGCCACCGGCGGCCTGGCCTGATGGGGGCCGGCGCCGGGAAGCTGGGGGATCGGGTGGCGTCATCGTGGGAACAGGGCCTGACCTCGCACCGTACCCCCGGCGCCCAGCCAGGTGAGCGATCCTCCACCGATGACCGATGTGGGTCGTCCAGCAAGCGGCCGAAACGTCGCGATTCCGGTCATTCGGCCCACGAACGGGCGCCGATCGGCCCGGGCCGGATGGCCGCGCGCCAAGCTCGGTCCTTTGCACGCGCGTCGACTCGCGGAAACGCGCATCTTGCGTCGCCGCGCAACGCGGGCGTCCTGTGGGTGCGGCATGGTGGCGGGTCGGTGTCGCTTCGTCTCGTGCTCGGTCCTGCCGGTGCCCGCAAGGTCGGGACGCTGCTCGACGCGCACGAGACGGCTTCGTCGACCGGCCGCACCGCCTGGCTCGTCGTGCCCAGCAGTGCTGACGTGGAGGCCTTCCAGCGCGAACTCGCCGGGCTGGACATTCCGCCCGGCCAGGTCGCCCGCGGCGGCGCACCCTTCGGCGCGGTGTTCACCGAATCGGGACTGACGGGCCGACTGCTGGCGCGACTGGGAGGCGGCGAGGAGATCCTGTCGCTCGAGCATCGTCGCGCGGTCGCCCTGGCCGCGATCCACGGCACCCCGCTCACGGCGCTGCAGCCCGCGGCCCGATCGGGCTGGCTGGCCGACGAACTGATCCTGCTCGCGGAGGAGCTTTCTTCGACGGGCGACCTCGGCGCCGGCGCAGAAGCAGGGCTCGTCGCCTGGTCGGCGCGGACGAGCGACGGTCGAGGGCGGGAACTCGCCGACCTGCTGCGCGCCGACGCGGCGATCCTGCACCGACTGGCGACGGGGACGACGACCCGCAAGGTCGACCGGGCCACGGCGGTGCTGACCATCGCGAGCGCGCTGCGCGCGGACCCTTCGGCGGCAGCGGACCTCCACGTCGTGTTCCAGGGGTTCGACGACCTCGACCCCGTCCAGCGGACGCTCGTGATCGCGCTCGGCCGGTCCGCCGCGGACGTCGTCATCTCGCTGCCCTTCGAGCCGGGGCGCGAGGCCCTGGCGGCGGCCAGTCCGCTCGTCGACCGACTGCGCGCCGAGACCACCGAGGGCCTCGTCGAGCAGCTGGGGGCGTCGCCGGCCGGCAACGAGCCGTCGGCCCTGGAGACGCTCGCCGAGCGTCTCTACGAGCACGCGGTCCACGTCGCTGCCCCGCCCCCGGCGCCGGGCCCGTTCGATCCGGCGCCCGCCCCCGCCGAGGCCGACGCGTTCGCCGAGCTCGGTCCGCTCGTGCCATACGACGACGAGGACGAGGAGGAGGACCCGCTGTTCACCGCGGACCTGCCCGCGGCGCCGCTCGCGCCCGCGTCCCCGACCGGTTCCTTCGCCACCGCCTCCTCCGAGGCGGCGGCGTCTCCGGAGGAGCTCACGTCGCCGGCGAGCCTCGACCCGGTCAGCGCGCCGGTCGTCGAGCTGCGCGGCGGCGGGCCAGACGAGGAGGCGGCGCTCGTCGCCGAGCACGTTGGGGCCCGGATCGCCGAAGGGTGCCTGCCCGAGCGGATCGCGATCGTCGTCGGCCAGCCCGCGGGGCAGGGCCCGGCCTTC
>JAURVW010000058.1 GCA_030655275.1 Solirubrobacteraceae bacterium | reverse complement strand
GCGGGAGCTGATGGCACGCACCGTGTTCTGGAAGTCCAGGTTCTGGCCATTGCGCAGCAGGCCGCGGCGGATGTTGTCCTGCTTGGACGGCACCCAGGCGCTGCCGCCGTCGGGCGCGATCACGGCCGGGCCGAGGTAGTTGGGGATGCCGCTGCCCTGGACCTCGTTGTCGTTGCGGTCGCTGTGGCGCAGCCGCACCGTGCCGGCGAGGGCCATCGTCGCCGTGTTCACGGCCAGCACCTCGCCGCCGCCTGAGGTGGTGTCGACCACGGCCGTCGCTTCACCGGCCAGCGGCGGTGTGATGAAGCGCGACACCAGCACGCGCGACGCGTCGCCGCTGACCGCGAGGTGGCGCGGGTTGGCGCCGACCTCTAGCGTGCCGAGCGTGGAGCCGCTGCCGTCGAGCTTCAGCAGCCGGCCGGTGGCTTCGAGGCTCACGTACATGCGGCCGTCCGAGGCGCTGACCAACCCCCAGGGCTGCGAGGCGCGCGGCAGCGCGATGTTGCGCACCACGGTCAGGCTGGCGGGGTCGATCACCGAAATGCTCGCGCTGTCGCGGTTGACCACCCACACATTGCCGTCGGCCGCACGGGCCAACGTGCGCGGCGCGACGCCGACCGGGATCTCCTGCACACGGCTGTTCGCGACGGTGTCGAAGACCGTGACCGAATCGTTGTCGGGGTTGACCACCCACAGCCGCGTGGCGGCGGCGCTGCGCGGCTCCAGCAACAGCGGTGACGAGGCGCTCGGCGCATTGGCGGTCGGTGCCGCAGTCACGGCCTGCACGAAGGTGCGCGTGCCGACCTGGCCGTTCGCGTCGCGCACGGTGAGCGTCACGGTGTAGACGCCCGGTGCGGTGTAGGTGTGGCTCGCGGCACTGTTGCTGGCGTAGGCCGTGGGCGCGCTGCCGTCGCCGAAGTCCCAGCGGTAACTGGCGCCGGTGAGGCCGATGACGGGTGCATAGCTGGCGGTGGCCCCGGTGCGCAACGGTGCAGCGTCGATGGAGGGCACTGAACTCGCCGGGTCGACCAGCAGCAGGTAGCAGCGCTTGGTCGCGCCCGGCGCCGGGTCGCTGCCGAAGTTGGCGGCGGTGCAGGCCACGTCGCCCGTCTGGTCGGAGCGGATCGCGAATTTGCCGTCGACACCGTAGTAGACGACGCCGCGCCGGCCGTTCGGCACGCGGCAGGTGCCGCCCTCGTCGGCGCAGGCGGTGGCAGCGGTTGACAGCGCAATCGGCGGCGCCGCGATGCCCTGGCCGATGCCGACGATCACGGCTCGCGAGGGCA
>JAURVW010000057.1 GCA_030655275.1 Solirubrobacteraceae bacterium | reverse complement strand
CTCCCGGCACGATGCTGATCACCGGGAACGTGGCGGTCTTCCCGGTCGGATCGACGCTGGCACCTGTTGCAGCGGTAAGCGTTCCTCCGACCAGCGAAACAGTGCGGGTGGCGTTTGCCGCTGCTGCGCTGCCGAGGTTGTAGAAAGTCACCGTTCCCGAGACTGTGCTGCCCGGAGTTGCGGTGCCGGTGATCACAAGGCTAACGCTCACGTCGGCCAAGGACTGCGAAGCAACTGCGAACGTCGCCGTGTTGTTGGCCGGGTTGGTGTCGTTGCTGGCGTTGCCGGTGCCGGTGCCTGTTACGCCAGTGCTGGTCTGGGTAAAGCCGATGCTCGCGCTGATCGCCCCGCCAATGGCCAGCGTCGGGGTGACCCCGGTGAAGGTCACTACACCGGTGGCCTGGTTGTACGCCACGCTGGTGGCGCCCACCACGTTGGTGATGGTGGCCGCCAGACCCGGTGTGAGTTGCAGGGTGATGACCGGCGTGGTTGCTGTGCCCGCTCCAACATTGGTGAAGCTGACCGAGCCGGTGACACTGGATCCCACCGGAGCAGAGGCCGGGAAATTCGCGAAGCTGGCAGATATATCCGTACTGACCGAGGCGACGCTGAAGGTGGCCGTCGTGTTCGCCGAATTGGTGTCATTGCTCGCGCTTCCCGTACCAGTGCCGGTCACACCGGTGCTGGTCTGGGTGAACCCGACACTGGCGCTGATCGCCCCGCCGATGGCCAACGTCGGGGTGACTCCGGTAAAGGTCACTACCCCAGTGGCCTGGTTGTACGCCACGCTGGTGGCGCCCACCACGTTGGTGATGGTTGCGGCAACCCCAGGAGTCAACTGCAGTGTGATGGTGGCGGCAGTTGCGGTGCCAGGCCCCACGTTGGTAAAGCTCACCGAGCCCGTCACGCTGGAGCCCACCGGAGCGGAGGCGGGGAAGTTCGCAAAGCTCGCTGAAATGTCCGCACTGACCGAGGCCACGCTGAACGTCGCCGTGTTGTTGGCCGGGTTGGTGTCGTTGCTGGCGCTGCCCGTGCCGGTGCCGGCTACGCCGGTGGCGCTCTGGGTGAAGCCGATGCTCGCGCTGATGGCCCCGCCGACGGCCAGCGTCGGGG
>JAURVW010000045.1 GCA_030655275.1 Solirubrobacteraceae bacterium | reverse complement strand
TGCCCTCGGCGACGTAGGCGATCGAGCCGCCACCGGCGCCGATCGACTCCACGTCCACCGCGGGGGCGCGGACGGGAAAGTCGCCGACGCGCGTCTCGCGCGTGATCTCGGGGACCCCGCCGACGATCACGGCGACATCGGTCGACGTCCCGCCCATGTCGAACGTGAGCAGCCGGTCGAAGCCGGCGCGGCCCGCCACGTGCGCGGCGCCGCTGACGCCGCCGGCCGGGCCGGAGAGCACGGTGTGCACCGGCATCTCGCGAGCGGAGTCGATGCTCATGAGGCCGCCGTCGGACCGTACGACCTGCAGGCCGGCGGTGACGCCGTCCTCGATCAGGCCGTCGCGCAGGTTGGAGAGGTAGAGGTCGAGCGCCGGGGCGACGTACGAGTTCACGACCGTCGTGACGGTGCGCTCGTACTCGCGGAACTCCGGCAGCACCTCGGCGGAGGAGGAGATGGTCAGTCCCGGGGCGACCTCACCGGCGAGCGCGACGACGCGCTGCTCGTGCTTGGGGTCGGCGTACGCGTTCATGAGGGCGACCGTGAGCGCCTCCACCCCGTTGTCGCGCAGCTCGGCCAGGGCCTGGCGCGCGGCATCTTCGTCGAGTTCGCGCACCACGGCGCCGCCGGCGTCGAGCCGGCCGGGCACCTCGCGCACGTCGACGAGGTCGACGAGCGGTTCGGGCTTGTCGTAGACCATGAACCCGAACAGCGGCCCCGGGGTCCACGCCTCGGCGAGGTGGAGCATCGTGCGGAATCCCTCCGTCACGACGAGCCCGACCCGCGCGCCCTTGCGCTCCAGGACCGCGTTCGTCGCCACGGTCGTGCCGTGCAGGATCGCGTCGAGGTCGCCGGGGGCGATGCCGGCCGTCTCGCAGATCTGACGAACGCCGGTGATCACGCCGACCGACTGGTCGTGCGGGGTGCTCGGAGTCTTGGCGAGCCAGGTGCGGCCCGTCTCCGAGTCGTGGAGGAGGAGGTCGGTGAACGTGCCACCCACATCGACGCCGAGGCGGTAACTCATGCTTTGAGGGCTCCGTACTTGGCGACGCGCACATCGCAGGAGCGCGCGTGACCTTCGAAGTTCTCGATCCGGCACTGCCGGGCTGCGATCTCGCCGATCAGGAGGCTGGCCGCGGGGTCGGCCTCCTGGTACGTGACGGTCTTGAGGTACTTGCCCACCCAGAGCCCGCCGGTGTAGCGCGCGGCCCCGGCGGTCGGAAGCACGTGGTTGGTGCCGGAGGTCTTGTCGCCGTAGGCCACCGTGGTGCCCTCGCCGAGGAAGAGCGCGCCGTAGTTGCGCATGCGGTCGAGGTACCAGCGCGGGTCCTCCGTGAGGATCTCGACGTGCTCGAAGGCGAGTTTGTCGGCGAGCTCGAGCGCCGCATCGTGGCCGTCGACGACGTGCACCTTGCCGTAGTCGCGCCAGGCGACCGAGGCGGTGTCGGCGGTCGGCAGCACGGCGAGCTGCTTCTCGAGCTCGACCATCGATGCGTCGGCGAGCTCCTGCGAGGTCGAGATGAGGACGGCCTCGGAGGTCGGGCCGTGCTCGGCCTGCCCGAGGAGGTCGGCGGCGACGATCACGGGATCGGCGTGCTCATCGGCGATGACCAGGATCTCGGTGGGGCCGGCGGGCAGATCGATGCCGACCTCACCGAAGAGCTGACGCTTGGCCTCGGCGACGTAGGAGTTGCCGGGGCCCACGAGCATGTCGACGGCCTCGATCGTCTCGGTGCCCAGGGCCATGGCGGCGATGGCCTGCACCCCGCCGAAGACGTAGATCTCATCGGCACCGGCAAGATGCATCGCCGCGACCGTGACCGCCGGAGCCTTGCCGTTCAGCGGCGGCGTGCAGGCGGCGACGCGCGGAACGCCGGCGACCTTCGCCGTGAGCA
The DNA here is from genome assembly GCA_030655275.1 of Solirubrobacteraceae bacterium. Lineage (GTDB taxonomy): Bacteria > Actinomycetota > Thermoleophilia > Solirubrobacterales > Solirubrobacteraceae > JAGIBJ01. The sequence continues at coordinate 80 of JAURVW010000045.1, read as the reverse complement.
CGCTCATGTGCGCGGAGGCGACCATCGGGAACCGCCCGCCGGGGATGTACGCGCCGACGTTGCCGACGGGCACGTTCTTG
>JAURVW010000033.1 GCA_030655275.1 Solirubrobacteraceae bacterium | reverse complement strand
GTTCGGCCAGGGTTACCACTTCGCGCGACCGGCGCCCGTCGACGAGGTGTTGACCGCGGCTGCGGCCCAGGCCCCATCGGTAGGTCTGCAGGGCACCGAGCGCGTCGGGCCGTGAGCTGAGCGGGCCGGGCCGCGAACGCGGCTAAGACGGCTCGCAGCAGCGACGTGCCGCAGTGCGTGCACACCGGAGCGGGCCCGGAGATCGATGTCGCGATCGTCGCGTGCTCACCGCAGTTCGGGCACACGGAGACGAGCTCCACGCGACGCAGACACTGATCGCAGCGGTAACGCCCCGGCAGGTTCGTCGGCCCGAGCTGTCCCTTGCGACAGATCGGACAGGTGCTTCCGGCGGCCATCTCCCGTCAGTGTGCCTGACGGGGCGGTCGTTCCCGGGCGATGCTTTGCCGCCCGGCCGTCTCTAAGCCGTCGCGGGCGGCTGGGAGGCGATGCCGACGCGCCAGGCGACCTCGTGCAGGTCGAAGAACACCTCGGCCCCGGCCGCGCGCATCCGTTCGGGATCGCTGTCGACGGCGTAGCCGAGCACACGCATGCCGGCGGCGTGGGCACCCGTCACGCCAGGCGGACTGTCCTCGACGACCACGCAATCCGCCGGGTCGACGCCCAGCCGGGAGGCGGCCAGGAGATAGAGGTCGGGGTTCGGCTTGCCGCGCTCGACGTCGTCGCCGGAGAAGATGGGCGCGTCGCCGATCACGCGGTCCATCCCGCTGGCCGGGAGCGTGACCGACATCTTCTGGCGCGACCCCTGGGAGACGATCGCGATCGGGATCCCGGCGGCCTTCACCGCAGTGACCGCCTCGGCGGCGCCGGTGAGCTGCTCCACGCCCCGGCGGTACTCGACGAGGCGCGTCTCGATGAAGCGATCCATCCAGTCGCCGGGCACGGCCTGCACGCCGAGGCGGCGCGCGGACTCCTCGGCGAGGAACCCGAGCGACGTGCCCTTGATCACTTCGCGCAGTTCGTCGGCATCGGTCGGGACGCCGGCCGCGGTGAGCTGCTCCGCGAGTACGTGCGCCGACGTGACCTCCGTGTCGATCAGGACGCCGTCGCAGTCGAACAGCACCGCGGCCGGGCGCGCCGACGGCACGGCCCGGTCGTCGGGCGCCGACGCGGCGCCGGGGTCTTGGTCGTCGGAGGGCGTCATCGGCATGCGGCGCGCGACGCTAGTGGCGCAGGAGGGCGTACTCGAAGCCGTCGGTGTGGTCGACGTGCGGCAGCACCGAGCGACGCGACTCGACGGTCGCCTGGGTGCGGCTGAGCACGTCGTCGGACTCCTGCGGACCGATCGAGCAGACGCTGTAGAGGATGCGGCCGCCGGGCGCGAGCAGCGGCAGCGCGGCGTTGATCATCCGCTCCTGCAGGACGGAGAGCTCATCGATGCTCTCGGGGGTCGCGCGCCAGCGCACGTCGGGCTGACGCTGCAGCGTGCCGAGGGCGGCGCAGGGCGGGTCGAGCAGGATCGCGTCGACCTTGCCCCGCAGCGCGGCCGGCGGCTTGAGGGCGTCGCCGGTGACGACGCGGGTCTTCGGCGCGCCGAGGCGGTCGAGCGTGCGGCGCAGGGCCGTGGCGCGACCCTCGTGCTGCTCGACGGCGGTGAGCCCGGCGCCGGCCTCACCCATGAGCGCCGCCAGATGGCTGGTCTTGCCGCCCGGCGCCGCGCAGAGGTCGAGGACGATCTCGCCGGCCTGCGGGGCCAGGAGATGACCGGCGAGCATCGCGCCGCGGGACTGGGCGACGATCGCGCCGTCCTCCCACATCTGTGTGGACTCGAGGTCGACGGCCTCCTCGAGGACGAGCGCCTCGGGGATCTCGGCATCGCGGTGGCACGGCACGCCGAGGGCATGCTCGACGTGGTCGATGTCGGCGCGCAGCGTGTTCACGCGGATGGCGCGCTCGGCCGGCTCGTTGCAGCGGGCCAGCAGCGCGCGGGCCGCGTCGGCGCCGAGCTCGGAGAACCAGCGCTCGGCGAGCCAACGGGGAACGGAGTGCACGACGGCGGCGCCGCGGGCGGTCTCGTCGCTCGGCAGCGCGGGTAGACCCTCGCGCACGACGCGACGCAACACGGCGTTGACCATCCGGTCGCCGCCGCGGTTGGAGATCGACTTGGCGAGGTTGACCGACTCGTCGACGGCGGCGTGCGGCGGGATGCGGTCGAGGAACGCGAGCTGCACGAGACCGAGCTCGAGCGGCACGCGCACCTGCGGGTCGAGCTCGGAGGCGCGGCGGTCGGTGAGCTCCTCGATCCACCAGCCGAGCGTCGAGCGACGCTGCACGGCGGCGTAGACGAGCTGGCGGGCCAGCTGATGCTCACGGGAATCGAGGCCCTGGGCCTCCGAGCGCAGCGCGCGGTCGACGTAGGCGTCGTCCTCCTCGGCACGCATGAGCGTCTTGAGCGCCACCGTGCGGGCGGTCTTCACGCGCACGCGGCCGGGCTGCTCGTCGGTCTCCTGCCAGCTCATCGCTTGCCTCCACGTCCGCGCAGCCACGAGCCCGCATCCATCGCCTTGCCGCCGGCGGGCTGCACGCGGGTGAGCTCCAGGGCGCCGAGGCGCACGGAGGCGTCGTCGATGTGGAGCGTGTGGTCGTCGGTGACGGGGATGGTGGGGGCCTCGGTGGTGGAAGGGGTGTCGTCGGCGTCGGTCTCGGGACCGTCGCCGGTGGGCAGCAGGCGCGCCGCGTGCACGCCGAGCATGGAGCCGTCCGGCAGCGCGACGCGCGTGCCGATGTGCGGCGAGAGGGCGCGCACGAGGCGCTCGTTGACCTCGGCCGTGGCGGCCGGATCGAGGGTGCGGTCCTCGGCGGTGATCTTCTCCGCGTACGTGACGCCCTCCTCGGGCTGGGGCGTCCAGACCGGCGGGTGGGCGTCGAGCGCGCGCAGGAGCAGGTCGCCGCTGAGTTTGGCGAGGCGTTCGGCGAGCGTTCCGTAGGTGTCGCCCGGCTCGATCGCGATGCTCTCCTGGAGCGCGACCGGCCCGGAGTCGAGGCCGGCCTCGAGGTGCATGATGCTCACGCCGGTCTCGGCGTCGCCAGCCGCGATGGCGCGCTCGATCGGCGCCGCGCCGCGCCAGCGCGGCAGCAGCGAGGGGTGCACGTTGTAGATCGGCAGGGCGGAGAGCAGCGGCTCGCGCACGATCGCGCCGTAGGCGCACACGATCAGCGCGTCGGCCTTCTCCGCGAGCACGACGGCGGTCGCCTCCTCGTCGGCGAGCTGGGCCGGCTGGAAGACGGGGATCCCGAGAGCGCGCGCCGCGTCGGCGACGGGCGGTGACTGCAGCTTGCGGCCACGGCCCGCCGGGCGGTCCGGGCGGGTGATGACGAGGCTGGGGGCGTGATCGCTACCGGCGAGGCGGTAGAGCACCGCGACGGCGAAGTCGGACGTGCCGAGATAGACGGTCCTCACGCGCGGTCGCCCGCAGGCTCGGCCGCGGCGTCCGGGGTGCGGGCCTCGGCGTCGGCATCGGCCGGGGTGGGGCTGGCGTCGGTCTCGTCGCCGGCCGGTTCGATCCGCATCGGCACGCCGGTGGCGATCGCCTTCAGCGCCGCCCGCCGGGCCTCGGGCGTCGTGCGCTCCGTGATGAGGACGCCGTCGAGGTGGTCGGTCTCGTGCTGGATGATCCGCGCGCTGAAGCCGTGGATCTCCTCGTCGATCGGCTTGCCGTCGACCGTCTGGGCCGTGAGGCGGATGGCGACGGGTCGCTCGACGGGCACCTGCACGCCAACGATGCTCAGGCAGCCCTCCTCGAGCACGTCGACCTCGTCGCCGATCGGCTCGACGACCGGGTTCACGATCGCGCGGGCATCACCGTCGCCGTCGACGCGATAGACGAACATCCGCAGCGGCCGGCCGACCTGCGGGGCCGCCAGGCCCACGCCGATCGCGTCGTCCATGAGGGCGACCATGTGGGCCGCGAAGGAGATCAGGTCCTGGTCGAAGGTCGTGATCGGCAGCGCGTTCGTGCGCAGCACGGGATCGCCGACCTGCACGATCTGCTCGAGCGCCTTCTCGCGACGCGCCTTCTCCTCGGGCGTCAGCTCGTAGCGCCCGGAGTCCTCTTGTTCCTCGTCGGCCACGCCGCCCACTCTACCGGCGCCCCGGTTCCGGCTGCAGGCCCCCGCGGGACCCGTCGGATCGTCATGTGGGCCGCGACGAGAACGTCCATCCCGGGTCGGCCGGCCCGGCGGCGGTGACCTAGTCTCGTTCGGCATGAGTCCTTGGGTGAAGCTCGGTATCGCCATCGCGGTGGAGGTGACGGCGACGATCGCCCTGCGCCAGAGCGACGGGCTCTCCAATCCCTGGTGGACGGCCCTGATGGTGGTCGGCTACGTGACGTCGTTCTGGCTGCTGTCGCAGATCACCGGCCAGCTCGAGATCGGCACGATCTACGCGATCTGGTCGGGCGCCGGCACCGCGATCGTGGCGGTCCTCGGCGTCTGGCTGTTTAGCGAGAACCTGAGCGCGCTGAAGGTCGGTGGGCTCGTGATGATCATCCTCGGCGTGGCGGCCCTCAACCTCGCCGGCGGGCATGGCGAGGGCAAGGCGGGCGGCCCCGAGGCGCAGGCCGGCGAGCAGACCAGCGCCGCCTGACCGCACCCGCGCCTACTGCGGCGCGACGTCGACGACGAGCTGCGCGCGAAGTCGGCTGGCTTTGCCCTCGATCGGCGCGAGTGCGGCGCGGACGGCCTTCACGGCGGCGGCGCGGTTGGGCGACTTCACGAGGATCTGCTCGCGCTCCTTGCCCTTGAGACGGAAGAGCGGCGCCGGGCCGAGCACCTCGCCGATCCGGGCTGCGGCGAGCGGGGCCGCGATCTCGCGGGCCAGATCGCGGGCCGTCACCTGATCGTGGTGGGCGACGAGGATCTTCACGAGCGTCGAGTAGGGCGGGTAGCCGAACTGCTTGCGACGGGCGAGTTCTTCGTGGAGGAAGCCGTCGGCGTCGTGGTTGGCGGCCGCGACGATCGCGCCGTGCTGTGGATTGGTGGTCTGCACGATCACGCGGCCGTGTCCGTCTCCCCCACGCCCGGCCCGGCCGGCGAGCTGGGTGACGAGCTGGAAGGTCCGTTCTTCCGCGCGGAGGTCGGGAAAACGCAGCGTGGAGTCGGCGTCGAGCACCACGCCGAGCTCGACGTCCGGGAAGTCGTGGCCCTTGGCGACGAGCTGCGTGCCGACGAGCACCGCCCGCTCGGCGGCACCGAAGCGCGCGAGGATCTCGCCGGGATCGGACACGTCGGCGTCGACCCGCATCACCGGGAGCCCGAGCTGCGTGAGCTCGCTCTCCAGCCGCTCGGTCCCGATGCCGTGCTGCGCGATCGAGACCGAGCTGCACGCCGGGCAGAACGACGGCACCCGCTCGACGTGCCCGCAGTGGTGGCAGTCCATCGTGCCGCGGCGTTTGTGCAGCACGAGGGTCACGTCGCAGTTCGGGCAGCCCCACGCGTGACCGCACTCGCGGCACTCCAGGAAGTTCGACCAGCCGCGGCGGTTGAGCAGGACGATCGACTTGCGGGCGTCGACGAGCGCTTCGCGGGTGGTGGGGTGCAGCGGCGTGGACTGGCCGCGCATGTTCACGACCTCGACGGGCGGCATCGCGCGGCCGTCGACGCGCTGCGTCATGCGCACCACCTCGAGCGCCGCGAGGCTCTCAGGACGCGGCGTGGCCGAGCCGCACAGCAGCAGCGCGTGGTTGTGGCGGGCTCGCCAGGCGGCGACGCGGCGGGCGTCGTAGCGCGGATCCTCACCGGCCTTGAAGGAGGCGTCGTGCTCCTCGTCGACGACGACGAGACCGACGTCGTCCAGGGGCGCGAACACCGCCGACCGGGCGCCGACGACGATCGTCGCCTCGCCGGAGCGCACGCGCCACCACTCGTCGCGGCGCTGGCCGGCCGAGAGCCCGGAGTGCATCACCGCGACCACGTCGCCGAAGCGTTCGCGGAAGCGGTGCACGATCTGGGGTGCGAGGCCGATCTCGGGCACGAGCACGAGCACCGTCCGGCCGCGGTCGAGCGTCGCCTGCGCGGCGCGGAGGTAGACCTCGGTCTTGCCGGAGCCCGTCACGCCATGGAGCAGCAGCGCGCCGCCGTCGGGCTGCTCGGCGACCTGGTTGATCCGCGCGAGGGCGGCCGTCTGCTCGGCGGTCTGCGGCGGCACCCTCTTCGCGCTCGCACCGACGGCATGGGCGGCCGGGCGCCGTCGCTCGTCGGCGACCTCGACCACCACGAGGCCCCGCTTCTCCAGGGTGCGCCACCGACCCAATTCGTCGCCGGCCGCACGCGGGCCCGACTCGGTCAGCGAGGCAATCAGCTCCCGCTGCGCGTCGCTGAGCTTCGGCGTCTTGCGCCCCGCGGAGTCGCCATCGCTCGCGACCTCTGGCCCAGCCGGCTCGGTCGTGAGCGTCGTCGGGTCGAGCCCGTCGGCCAGTCGCACCCAGAGCCGCTGCTTCGCCTTCCCCGCGGGCGGCGCGACGAGCGCGAGGGCGCGCGCCGTGGTGGAGGCGACGTCGTCGGCCATCCACTGCGCGAGCTCGACGAGTTCGGGCGTGGTGCTGCGCTCCTCGACCTCCTCGACGGGCTTGAGCTTCTCGACCGGCCACTGGCTCTCGGTGAGCCGTCCGACGACGATCCCGCCGACCGAGCGACCGCCCAGATCGATCTGCACCACCGTGCCGACGGGCGCGAGCGACTCGTCGAGGTAGTCGAGCGCCCCGGGCATCCCGCGCGCGGTGACCAGCGGCAGGACTTGGGCGACGGCGGGCACCCCCTGACTATGGCGGAACCGGATTCAGGAGCTGGGGACCAACGCCATCGCAGCGTCATGGACCGGACCCAGCACCAGCGCGGCGGGCACCGAGAACGCCAGGACGCGGACGAACTGCAGGCGACCCGATCGCGAAAGGACGGCGATGAGCAGGGCGGCCGCCACGAGATCGACGACGATCGTCTCGGACGCGACCTCGGGGTGGTGTCGCTTCGACCAGGCCTCGAGGAGCAGCAACCCCACCGGTAGGGCCGCCGCGAGCGCGGCGGCCAGCCCGTCGCGGCGGGCGAGGAACGAAGCGGCTGCGAGCACGGGGACTGCGGTCAGCGACAGTGCGAACCAGGCGACGAAGAGGTTCTGCGAGAAGTACCCGAACTGCGCGGCCTGGACCGCGTAGTACGCCGCCATCGCGGCGCCCATGAACCCGGCCGCGCGAGCAGCCGCCTCCAACAGGTTCGGTCCGAACGCACCGATGAGTGCGACCAGGAGGACCCAGAGGCCGTAGTCCGTACCGACGTTGCCCATCGGCCCGGCGTCGACCACCTTCGCCAACGCGCCGACTCCGGCGCCGGCCACGGCCGTTGCCAGGAGCGCTGCGGCGGCGCGCATCTTCGACGCGTTTCCCGTAGGCGTTGGGGAGATCGTCGAGCTTGCAGACATCAAGAAGATCCTGGCGGTCGAACACCTCGACTGCCCACCTGTCCATCCCCCGGGTACCACCCGTCACCAAGGCGGTACACTGCCGTACCATGCCCACAGTGGAACATCTCGACGTCCTCATCATCGGCGCGGGCCTCTCGGGAATCGGGGCCGCGCACCACCTGAAGGAGACCCATCCCGGGCGCTCCGTCGCGCTGCTCGACATGCGCGACGACCTCGGTGGCACGTGGAACCTGTTCCGCTACCCGGGCATCCGCTCGGACTCCGACATGCACACGCTCGGCTTCGGATTCCGCCCATGGGACGAGGCCCGCACGCTCGCCGACGGCCCGTCGATCCTGCAGTACCTGCGCGACACGGCGGCCGAGGACGGCACCGTCGAGAAGATCCGTTTCGGCCACAAGGTGATCTCGGCGGCGTGGTCGAGCGAGGACGCGACGTGGACCGTCACGTGCGAGGTCGGCGGCGACACCGTCGAGCTCACCTGCAACTTCCTCCTGAACTGCTCGGGCTACTACCGCTACGACGAGGGCTTCACGCCGCACTTCGAGGGTCGCGAAGACTTCAAGGGCGAGATCATCCACCCGCAGCACTGGCCGGAGGACTTCGACTACACCGGCAAGCGGGTCGTGGTGATCGGCAGCGGCGCGACGGCGATCACGCTCGTGCCCGCCATGGTCGAGAAGGCCGAGCACGTCACGATGCTCCAGCGCTCGCCCACGTACGTGACCTCGCTTCCCTACGAGGACCCGGTCGCGCTGAAGCTCCGCAAGGTGCTGCCGAAGAAGGCGGCGTTCGGCGCGGTGCGCTGGAAGAACGTCATGGTCCAGCTGGCGGTCTACCAGCTCTCCCAGCGCCGGCCGGCGCAGATGAAGAAGTTCTTCATCGCCAACGCCGCCAAGCAGCTGCCGAAGGGCTTCGACGTGAAGAAGCACTTCACGCCGAAGTACAACCCGTGGGACCAGCGCCTCTGCGTCGTCCCCCACGGCGACCTCTTCAAGGCGATCAAGCGTGGTGACGCGACGATCGCGACCGACCGCATCAAGACGTTCACGGAGACGGGCTTGGAACTCGAGTCCGGCGACACGCTCGACGCCGACGTGATCATCACGGCGACCGGCCTCAACCTGCTGCTCTTCGGCGGGATCGAGTTCTCCGTCGACGGCACCCCGGTCGACATGCCCGACGCGGTGGCCTACAAGGGCCTCATGCTCAGCGGCGTGCCGAACTTCGCCTTCGCGATCGGCTACACGAACGCCTCGTGGACGCTCAAGGCCGACCTCGTCGGCGGCTACATCGGCCGCCTGCTCTCCCACATGGACAAGCGCGGCACGAAGATCGCGACGCCCCAGCTCGACGGCGACATCGAGACCCAGCCTCTGCTCGACTTCTCCGCGGGTTACGTGCAGCGGTCGCTCGGCGTGCTCCCCAAGCAGGGCAAGAAGGCCCCGTGGACGTTGAAGATGAACTACCCGCTCGACCTCGCGGCGTTCAAGTTCGGCAAGGTCGACGACGGCACGATGCGCTTCACCAAGCCCGCGAAGAAGATGGCGCCTGCCTCGCCGTCGTCCAACGGCAAGGCACCCACCGCCACCAAGACCTCCAAGGCCGCCTGACGCCGCCCCGGCGCCGACCGCCCTGCCTTCCGCTCCCTCCCCTCCGCCCCAGGACCCTCATGAGTAACTTCCCCGGCCGCGTCGCGGTCGTCACCGGTGCCGGCTCCGGCATCGGCCGCGCCCTCGCCCTCGATCTGGCCCGCCGCGGCGCGAAGCTCGCCCTCTCCGACGTGAACGCCGCCGGCGTCGCCGAGACCGCCGCCCAGGCCGAGAAGGCCGGGTCGCCCGAGGTGATCCACGGCACCCTCGACGTGTCCGACCGCGCGGCCTTCCTGGCGTACGGCGATGAGGTCGTCGCGCACTTCGGCAAGGTCAACCAGCTCTACAACAACGCCGGCATCGCGTTCACGCGCACGATCCTCGAGTCCGAGTTCGAGGACTACGAGCGCGTGTTCAACGTGAACCTGTGGGGCGTCATCAACGGCACGAAGGCGTTCTTGCCGCACCTCATCGCCTCCGGCGAGGGCCACGTGACCAACATCTCGAGCCTCAACGGCCTCATGGCGCAACCGGAGATGAGCCATTACGTCGCGACGAAGTTCGCGGTCCGCGGCTTCACCGAGACGTTGCGCATGGAGATGATCACCTCCAAGGCGCCCGTGAAGGTGTCGGTCGTGCACCCGGGCGGCATCGCCACCTCGATCGCCTCGAACGCCTCGAAGGCCGAGCTCGACCGCAAGGGCGGCGGCACCGCCGAGGAGCAGGCCTACGCCGCGACCCGCGAGAAGGTCTACAACAAGAAGCTCCTCAAGCTCCCCGCCGAGAAGGCCGCGGAGATCATCACGAACGGCGTCGCGAAGAACAAGCCGCGCATCGTGGTCGGCAACGACGCCAAGGCCCTCGACGTGTTCATCCGCATCGCCCCGAAGGCCTACCAGCCGATCATCGGAAGCTACTTCGCCAAGATGTTCAAGGACCGCTAGACCACGCTCCCAGGACCTCCGGACCGACCGAGGGCCGGCGCTGCAACTCGCAGCGCCGGCCCTCTGTTCGTCTGGGCCGCGGCGCCCCGAGAGGCGCCGCGAGACCTTGCGTCGTTAGGCGGTAGCGGCCACGAAGCCGGCGGCCTCCTGAAGGGCCTCGACCTTGTTGGTGGCCTCCCAGGTGAAGTCCGCGTCGTCGCGACCGAAGTGGCCGTACGCGGCGGTCTTCTGGAAGATCGGGCGGAAGAGGTCGAGCTCCTGGCGGAACGCGCCGGGGCGAAGGTCGAACACGGAGCGGACGGCCTCCTCGATCTTGGAGCGCTCGATCTTCTCGGTGCCGAACGTCTCGACGTAGATCGAGACGGGGTGCGCGACGCCGATGGCGTACGCGACCTGGACCTCGGCGCGGTCGGCGAGGCCGGCGGCGACGACGTTCTTGGCGACCCAGCGCGTTGCGTACGCGGCCGAGCGGTCGACCTTCGAGGAGTCCTTGCCGGAGAAGGCACCGCCGCCGTGGCGGGCGAAGCCGCCGTACGTGTCGACGATGATCTTGCGGCCGGTGAGACCGGTATCGCCGACGGGACCGCCGATGACGAAGCGGCCGGTCGGGTTCACGAGGAACTCGGCGAACAGCTTGTTCTCGTCGTAGAGGCCCTCGGGGAGGACGGGCTTGACGACGGCCTCCCAGAGGTCGTCCTTGACCTTCTTCTGGTTGTCGCTGATCGTGTCGGTGTGCTGCGTGGAGATGAGCAGCTTCTCGATCGCGACCGGCTTGCCGTCGCGGTAACGGACGGACGCCTGCGTCTTGGCATCGGGGCGCAGGTACGAGATCTCGCCCGACTTGCGGACCTCGGCGAGCTTCTGCGCGAGGCGGTGCGCCGTCTGGATCGGGAGCGGCATGAACTCCGGGGTCTCGTTCGACGCGTAGCCGAACATCATGCCCTGGTCGCCAGCGCCCTCGAGGTCGATGTCGTCGGCGGAGCCGCCCTTGGCCTCGATGGCCTCGTCGACGCCCTGGGCGATGTCGGCGGACTGCGGGTCGATCGCGTTGAGCACGGCGACCGAGTTGTGGGCGAAGCCCTCCTGGCCGTCGGTGTAGCCGATGCGCTCGATCGTGTCGCGGGCGATCTGCTGGATGTCGACGTAGGAGTCCGTGCGGATCTCGCCGGAGACGACGGCGAGGCCGGTGTTGACGAGCACCTCGCAGGCGACGCGCGCCTTCTTCGGGTTCGAGTCGGCGGCGAGGATCGCATCGAGGACGCCGTCGGAGATCTGGTCGGCGACCTTGTCCGGGTGACCCTCGGTCACCGACTCGGACGTGAAGAGATACTCGTTGTCGGCGTACTGGCTCATAGGTTCCTAGCGGGTGGCCGTCGACGGCGGGTGGCCGGGCGGCGGAGGAGTGACGTGTGCCCCGGGCGGAGCGGGTGACAGACCAAACAGAGTACAGAGGGTGTCCCCACCCGTGAACCCCCGCGGAGCGAATTTCCCCGATTGGCGGTGGAGTTCGGCAGGTTTCAACGACGAAGCCTCGCTTCGTCGCCGGCTCACTGCGGTGTCGGCCACGTGAACGGGGCGTGTGAACGCTGCGGAACGACGAGGGTCGACGCTTCCGGTTGGCGCGTTGGCCGCTGCACGGATGGCCTCGGGATGGCAGGCTGGAGAGCGAATGCCTTCATCGATCCGTGCCACTCTCGTCGACCGCTGGACCCACTCCGTCCCCCTGGCCGCGCTCGTCGGCCTCGTGATCGCGTGGGGCTCAAAGCCCGGAACCGTGGGCGTCATCGTGGTCGGCCTGCTGCTCGCCGGCTCCACACTCGCAGCCGTCCACCACGCCGAGGTCGTCGCCCACCGGGTCGGTGAGCCGTTCGGCTCCCTCGTGCTCGCGGTGGCCGTGACGATCATCGAGGTCGCCCTCATCGTCACGCTCATGGTGGCGGGTGGTGACGGCACGAGCACCCTGGCCCGCGACACCGTGTTCGCGGCCGTGATGATCACCGTGAACGGCATCATCGGCATCTCGTTGCTCTCTGCGACGTTGCGCACACGCGTGGCCTCGTTCAGCGCCGAGGGCACCGGAACGGCCCTCGCGACCGTCGGCACCCTCGCGACCCTCACCCTCGTCGTACCGACCTTCACGACTGGTTCGCCCGGCCTCGAGTTCACGACGGCGCAGCTGATCTTCGCGTCGGTCGCGTCGATCGTCCTCTACGGCTCGTTCGTCTTCGTGCAGACGGTCCGCCACCGCGACTACTTCCTCCCCCGTACGTCGGCCGCGCGCCCGACCGCGATCGCCGGGGCGTCGGCGAGCCAGCCGGGCGGCGACGACCAGGGCGCCGCGGCCTACCTCGAGGCGATGGACACCGCGACCGCCGGCCCGGCCACGCAACGTGGGCTCGACGTATCGGCCTCCAGCGGCGCAGCGACCGGCGCGGACACGACGTCAGGCGACGGCCCGGCCGTCGGCGATCGCGTGCACGTGCCCTACGCCGTCGACCCGGTCGAGGACGGCGAGGACCATGCCGACCCGCCGACCGATCGCGAGACGCTGGTCAGCCTCGGGCTGCTGCTCGTGTCGCTCGTCGCCGTCGTCGGCCTCGCGAAGATCGAATCGCCGGCGATCGAGGACGGCGTGAAGTCGATCGGTGCGCCGCAGTCGGCCGTCGGCGTGGTCATCGCCCTGCTCGTGCTCCTGCCGGAGTCGATCGCCGCCGTCAACGCGGCCCGTCGCGACCGCCTCCAGGTGAGCTTCAACCTCGGGTTCGGTTCAGCGATGGCCTCCATCGGCCTCACGATCCCCGCGATCGCCATCGCATCGATCTGGCTGTCCGGCCCCCTCGAACTCGGCCTGGAGCCGGTCCAGATCGTGCTGCTCGTGATCACGCTGATCGCCAGCGTGCTCACGGTCGTCCCGGGCCGGGCCACGCTGCAGCAGGCGGTCGTGCACCTCTCGCTGCTCGGCGCCTTCCTGTTCCTGGCCGTCAGCCCGTAGGCCGGTCTTCCAGGTGCCTCGCCCCCTCGGTGGGGGTCGCGGGCGCCTCGTCCCGCTGCTTTCAGCCGCCGAACTTCGCCGGGCTGCCGGGGCAGCGGGCGGCGGGGAGCGCGGCGAGGCCGCAGAGGAACGGGCGGGCCCGGGCGGCGCGGTCGGCGATGGCGGAGTCCCAGCCGTCCTGGGCCTTGTTCTGCGGCGCCGGGGGAGGCGTGAGGAGGTAGAGGACGACGCGCGTCGGGGTGCGCTCGACGCGGGCGCGAAGCGTCTCACCGCGGGCCCGCTGGGCACCCGGCTTGCCCGTGATGCCCTCGCGTCCCGACAGTCGGGCGCCGACCTCCGTGAGCCAGACCGGTGCGGGCGCGACGGCCTGCTCGAACCCGTCGACGACGTGCTGCGCCGCCGGGGCCGTGAGATCGCGGTACGGGTGGATCGCCCACGAGGGCGGTGCCACGCCGCCCGTGCCCGCGACGAACGCGTCGCGCAGCTTCAGGAGGGTCGGCAGGTCGCGGTCGGCGAACTCTCCGGCGAGCACGTGATCGGCACCGACGACCGCGGCCGCCTGCGTCCAGTACTCCCCCGCGCGGCGCGCAGCCCCCTCCTGGCCGAAGCCATCGAGCAGCGTGAAGGTCGGGTGGTCGGGCTCGTTCCAGGCCGTCCAGCGCACGTCGATCCCCGGACCCAGCGCCGCCGAGAACGTGGCCTGCAGCTGCGTGAAGAGTTCGCGATAGAGGTCGACCGACGGATACTCACAGCGCCGCAGCGCCTCGTCGGGCCCGAGCGTCGTGCGTTCGACGGCCCGAGGCGCCCCACCGCGTCCACAGCGCGTGAAGTCGTGGGCGCGTATGGAGATGATCCCGCGCGTTCCCGGTGGCGCCGCCAGGAGCAGGCGCGCGTACGCCTGTAGCTCTGCGTGCTCGTCTCGGCCGACGGCCTTGCGCCGCACCGCGTCGATCGGCAGCTGCGTCCGCAGGACCGGCGGCGCCCCGCCCATCGCCGCCAGGCATGCCGCGGCGGCATCGAAGGCCGCCCGTTCGACCGCGTCGACCTCGAGCCGCGCCGGCCGTGGGATGCCGAGCCCGAGGGCACCGTCACCCGCTGGCTTCAGCGGCGTGCAATCGGTCGTCGGAAACGGAGCCGGCTGCGCGGGCGTCGTGGGCGGCGTGGTCGCGCCATCAGCCGAGGTCGTCGGCAGCACCGGCGCCGACGGCGAGGTCGGCCTCACCGCGGTGGGGCGCTCCGATCCCTCATCGCCGCCGGTGATCACGGCGACGGCCGCTGCACCGAGCACGAAGACCAAGGCGGCCAGCGCCGCGACGAGGCGGCGGTTGATCCGGGAAGGACGCACCGCCACACCATGCCGCAGCGGGCCTGCCGGGCACCCCGCCGGCGCCGGGGCACTGCCGGTCCCGCCGGGTCAATGCCCGGCTTCCCTCGTCAGGCCGAGGGAAACCGGGCCGCTGAGCGCTCGAAGGCGCCCGCGCTACGCCTCGTCGGGCGTGCCGGGAGGCGAGCCGAGGAGATCTTCCTCGTCGGTGGCGTCGCGCTCGGCCTCGATCAGGCCGTGCTCGTCGCTCATCACGTCGTCGCCCTCGACCTCGGCCGAGCTGTGGGCGAAGTCGTCATCGTCGTCGTCGAGCTCGAGATCGTCGAGGTCGTCGCCGTCGAGGTCGGCCTCGGAGGCCGGCAGGTCGGCGTAGGAGTCGCTCTCGGCGGGCTCGGCGTCCCAGTCGATCTCCTCGCCGGAGCCGAAGTCCTCGTCCCACTCGTCGGCCGAGACCGGTCCGCGGGAGTCGTTGGCGCCCGAGCCGCGACGCTCCTCGGTGCCGCGCCGCGTGGTGCCACGCTCGACGAGGTCCATGATGATCGGGATGCCGGCGAGGCCGAAGCGCTCGCGCATTCGGTTCTCGAGGAAGTAGGCGTAGTCGCGGGTGATCAGGCGACGCGAGTTCACCTGGATCGAGAAGCGCGGCGGGCGCGTCTCGATCTGGGCGCCGTAGATCAGCTTGAGGCGCTTGCCGCGCACGAGCGGCGGCTGACGGATCTGCGTGACCTCGCCGAGCCAGCGGTTGAACTGCGGCGTCGGGATGCGGCCGTGGACGCGATCGCCGAGGGCCATCGCCTCCCGGATCAGGCGGTCGACGTGCCGGCCCGTGAGCGCGGAGGCGGTGAGCACCGGCGGTCGCTGGCGCAGCTTGGAGCCGACGAAGTTGCGCTGACGGATCAGCTCGTCCTCGTCCATCGTGGCGATGTCCCACTTGTTGAGCACGAGGGCGGTGGCGCAGCCCGACTCCATCGCGAGCTGGGCGACGCGAAGATCCTGGCTGGTGACGCCCTCCGTGGCGTCGCACACGATCAGGGCCACGTCGGCGCGGTCGGCGGCGCGCCGGGAGCGCAGGCCCATGTAGTACTCGATGTCGTTGGCGACCTTCGCCTGGCGGCGCAGGCCGGCGGTGTCGACGAGGATCACCTCACGGCCGTCGATCTCGAGCTTGAGGTCGATCGCGTCGCGGGTGGTGCCGGCGACGTCGGAGACGATCACGCGGTCCTTGCCGATGATGCGGTTCATCAGGCTCGACTTGCCGACGTTCGGGCGACCGAGGAACGCGAGGCGGATCGCGTCCTCGGCCTCCGGATCCGGGTCGGTCTCCGGGAGCAGTTCGACGACGCGGTCGAGAAGGTCGCCGGTGCCGAGGCCCTGCATCGCGGAGACGGCGATCGGATCGCCGAGACCGAGGCGGTAGCCCTCGGCGGCGTATGGCACGGAGGCGACGCTGTCGATCTTGTTGGCGACGAGGACGACCGGGATGCCGCGGCCGCGAAGCAGCTGGGCGAGCTCCTCGTCGCCCGGGCGGACGCCTGCCTTGCCGTCGAACACGAACACGGCCATGACGGCCTCGTCGAGCGCGTGGGAGGCCTGCTCACGGATCGAGCCGGCGATCGGATCGAGATCCTGGTCGTCGAGACCGCCCGTGTCGATCAGCGTGAACTGACGCCCGTTCCACTCGCAGGAGATCTCCTTGCGATCTCGCGTGATGCCGGGCTGCTCATGCACCACGGCCTCGCGCGTCCCGCTCAGGCGGTTGACGAGCGAGCTCTTCCCGACGTTCGGGTACCCGACGATGGCGACCTTGTGCACGCCATTCAGGGTACGCAAGCGCCGCCGGTGGGGCCGAGCGCCCTCCGGTGGACCAGTTCG
This sequence comes from Solirubrobacteraceae bacterium, assembly GCA_030655275.1. Classification (GTDB taxonomy): domain Bacteria; phylum Actinomycetota; class Thermoleophilia; order Solirubrobacterales; family Solirubrobacteraceae; genus JAGIBJ01. The sequence goes on along the minus strand of JAURVW010000033.1, from coordinate 926 downwards.
AGCCGCGTCCCGGGCCGGTGACCGATACGTTCCGTACAGCCACCTGTGGGCCGTCCCGATGCTGCGCTCCCTCTCCATCCCCGGCGTCCGCCGGCTCGCCGCGCTCTACGCCACCGCCGACCTCCTGGAGTGGTTCGGCAGCATCGCCCTCATGCTGCTCGTGTACGAGAACACCGGCAGCGCGCTGGGAGCCGGGGCCATGCTCGTCTGCAAGCAGATCGTGCCGGGGCTGCTGGCGACGGCGGCCGGGCGGCTCCTCGATCGCTACCCGAGCGAGCGCATCGTCGGCGTCGGCTTCCTCCTCCAGGCGGCCGCGGTCCTCGCGATCGGCAGCCTCGGCTACGGCCCCGCGCTCTACGCGCTCGCGATCGGGTCCGGTCTCGGCGGCACCCTCACGCGGGCCTCGTTCCGCACGACCATCGCCAAGAGCCTCGCGGGCGACGAGCGCCGCCTCACCACCGCCCTGATCAACGCGACGATGGGCACCATCTCGCTCCTCGGGCCGGCGATCGCCGCCGGGCTGGCGACCGCCACCTCTCCACAGGACGTGCTTCTCGGCGCCGGCGTGGCCGGCCTCGCGCTCGGGGCGTTCACCCTGCTCGGGCCGGCGACGACCCTCGGCGACGGGTCGATGGTCGAGCCGACGCAGCAGGACGGCGGGCTCGACACCGAACCCGCGCCGCCGGTCCCCGTCGCTGCCGCTGCCTCCACCCCGCTCCTGCTCCCGTTGCCGGTGCTGTTCGCGATCACCGCCGCGATCACGACCGGCTTCGCGATGGACGAGCCGTCCCTGCTGCCCTACAGCGAGCAGTCGCTCGGCGCCGGGGCTGGCGGCTACGGCGCGATCCTCTCGTTCTGGGGCGTCGGGATCGTCGTCGGCTCCTTCTCCTTCGGCCGCATCATGGGCCGCTCGATGCTCTCGGAGT
>JAURVW010000024.1 GCA_030655275.1 Solirubrobacteraceae bacterium | reverse complement strand
GCAGACAGCCCAGCACCTAGGTGCCGGGAACGAGCGTCAAGCGACTCTGAGCGGGCCTCGCCCACCGTGCAGGCGCACCTCAACCCTCAGCAAGCCCGCGCCGCGCCCCCGCCCGCAAGGGCGCTCCAAAGCCCGCCGGCCCACCAGGCCGCGTAAGACCGCCACCTTCGGTGCGGACCGAACTCCGGCGTCAGCCCATCAACCACCGGGAGCCGTGCCGAAGCCCGCCGGCCCCGTCGATCAAGGAGGCCTGACCGACCACCGGCAGGCGAAGCCGCCTCGGCGCCGGCAGGCGAGCCACTCCAAAACGCCGAGCAGGCGAAACCAACCCGCGGCCCGGTCAAACCGACCAGGCCGCGCGAGAGAGCGCCGTCCTAGCCGGGCAGGCGGAAGAAGAGCTTCGTGATCGCCTTGAGCGACCCCGACGTCTTCCCGTACGGGAACATCTGCGGCATCCGCTTGAGCGGCATGCGGCTGATGAAGAGCCCCTGGGTCTTCGTGTACTTGAGGATGCCGACCTCGCCGTGGCGACCGTCGCCGGCGCCCGACTGCTTCCAACCACCGAGCTCGAGCTGCAGCTCGGCCCAGAACACGAGCGAGTCGTTGATCGCGACCGTGCCGGCCTCGATCCGGCGAGCAACGTTCTCCGCGCGGCGCAGATCCTTGCCGTAGACCGCGGCCGCCAGACCGTACTGGTTGTCGTTCGCGAGGCGGATCGCCTCCTCCGTGCCGGAGACGCGCATGATCTGGATCGTCGGACCGAAGGTCTCCTCGTCGACGATCTCCATGCCGTGCGTGACCTCGGTGAGGATCGTCGGCTCGAAGTAGATGGCGCCGTCGGCCTTCTCGACCTTCTTGCCACCGCGAACGACCTTCGCGCCCTTGGCGACCGCGTCGGCGACCTGCTCGGCGATGATGTCGGCCTGGCTGCCGACGGTCATCGAACCGACCTCGACCGTGCCCACGCCACCGACCGGATCGCCGTAGCTCACCTTGTCGAAGCCGGCGACGAGCCGCTCGACGAACTCGTCGTAGATGCTCGTGTCGACGTAGATGCGCTCGATCGACATGCACGTCTGGCCGCCGTTGACGAGCGAGTAGTAGAGCGCGTGATCGGCGGCCTTCTGCACGTCGGCGTCGTCGAGCACGACGAGCGGATCCTTGCCACCGAGCTCGAGCGAGAACGGGATGAGGCGGTCGACCGCCTGCTTCGCCACGCCCTTGCCGACCTCGGTGGAGCCCGTGAACATGATCATGTCGACGTTGTCGACCATCGCGCTGCCGACCGGGCCGGGACCGACGGCGACCTGGAACACGTCGTCCGGGAAGCCGACCTCGCGCATGCCGCGCGCGATCAGGAGCGAGGTGAGCGGCGTCTTGCTGGCCGGCTTGAGGACGACCGAGTTGCCGGCGATGAGCGCCGGGATCGCGTCACCGATCGAGTTGACGAACGGGTAGTTCCACGGCCCGATGATGCCGACGACGCCGTGCGGCACGTGGCGCTCGACGACCGTGTTGCCGACGAACAGACGGTTCTTGGCGAGCCGACGCTTGTCGGCGAGGATCCCCGGACCCTTCTTCGCCCAGTAGTCGAGGGCGGAGAGGGCGTAGACGAACTCGAGGTAGAACGCATCCTCGATCGGCTTGCCGCCCTCGCGGGAGATCGTGTCGGTGAACTCGGCCTCGTGATCCCACAGCCAGGTGCGGAGCTTCTTGAAGTACTCGGCACGGGCCTTGGCACCGATCGCTTCCCAGCGCGCCTGGGCGGCGCGGCCCTTGGCGACGACACCGGGAACGTCCTCGGGCGTGATCGCCGGGAGCTCGGCGATGATCTTGCCGGTGGACGGGTTGCGGACCGTCAGGCTCGGCGCCTTCTTCTTGGCGACGGCGGCCTTCGTCTTCGGTTCCGCGACGACCTTCTCGGCCACCGTGGCGGCCTCGGCCGTCGCGACGTCGGAGACGATCGTGGTGTCCTGGTCCGTGGCGGCGTCGACGCCGGTTTCGCTGGGGTCCATGGGATCCTCCGAGTGCCTCAAGGTGCTGCGAGCCGCCGGCAGTTCCCCGCGACGGCAATCCCATCAGGGTTGCAGGCCGCGGAACGCCATGCGACATCCGTAGCCGCAATGTTAGTGACCCGCGGTCAGTTAGGCAACCGCGGGTCAGGGTGACCACCCGGTCTCCCCCGCCTCCCACGGCCTGAGATCGCCCGCCAGCAGGGGAAAACCCGCATGCGCCGCTACGGTCCGTGCGCCTTCTCCGTTGACGTCGGACCGCCGGTCTGGGACAACCTCCTCTCGCTCACGCGCGACCCTCGTCGCGCCGATCACGGATCCGATGTCCCGACTCTCCACCCTGCGCCGGCGCGCCGCTGCGCTGACGACCCTCCTGCTCGCCGTCACCGCGGGCACGCTCACGACCGCGCCGACGGCCTCCGCCGGCGAGTTCCGCGTGTTCGCCTGCCAGCTCGCCAACGGTGCCCCGATCGGGCTGGGCGACTGGACGATGGCCAACAACATCATCGGCAACGGCGCCAACGAATGCGCGTCGCAGGGCCTCGCGTACTTCCAGCTCGGCCCGCCGCAGACCGGCACCACGTCGTGGTCGGGCGTGGGGGTCTCGATCCCGGACGGCCTGGTCGCCACCTCCATCCGCGCCAACCGCTGGGTCAGGATGAACTACGGCGACGGCGCCGATCACAGCGCCACCCCGGCGTACCAACTGCGCTACAGCCCCACCGGCACCCCGGGCAACCAGTGGTTCGGAGGCGACACCGCGTTCCGCGACCAGTGCCGGTTCATCGACAACTGCCTCACCCGGGCCTGGGACGATCCTTCGTCGCCCGCCGCCTTCGTCGCCACCGACCTCCCGGGCGGCGCGAAGTGGATCGGATTCGCCGTGGCGTGCCTCCAGGAGGGCGCGCCGAACGGAGCCTGCTCGGTTGGCGGCGCCGGTCGTGCGCACCTGCGCGTCAACCGGCTCGATCTCTCGATCCAGGACTCCACGAACCCCGTCATCAGCGGGCCCTCTGGCTCGTTGCTCCAGGGCGGCACCCGCTCCGGAAGCCAGAACCTCACCTTTGCGGCGTCGGATGTCGGCGGTGGGATCTACCAGGCCATCCTGCAGATCGACGGCACCGAGATCGCTCGGATCCGGCCCGACAGCGCGCTCTCGTGCCGCGATGCCGGCGCGCTCCCTGAGATGGAACTCGAGTTCACCCGGCTCCAGCCCTGCGCGCGCTCGCTCAACGTCGCCTTCGACGTCGACACCGCCCGCCTCTCCAACGGCAACCACCGCGTCACCACGCTCGTACGCGACGCCGCGGGCAACCTCTCCAACGTGATCTCCCAGGACATCGTGGTCGCCAACACGGCCCCCGCGCCTGGCCCGGGTCCCGGAACGCCTCCGAATGCCGGCGGCCCGAACGGCAGCGGCGACCTCGCCACCGGTGCGCTGGGCCACAAGGGCGAGCGGAAGACGATGTCGACCCGTTTCGGCGTCCGGCCGACGATCACCGGCAAGCTGCTCGACGCTGCCGGCAAGCCGATCGCCCGCGCGCAGCTCGACGTGTTCGAGCGCATCGACCTCTCCTCGGGGACGTGGGCGAAGGTCGGCACCGCCGAGACCGACGTCGCCGGCAAGTACCGCTTCAAGCCGCTCGCCGGGTCGAGCAAGCGCGTGCGCTTCGCCTATTCGACGGTCGTCGGGAGCGACACCCCGCGGGCCACCCGGGAGGTGCGCCTGGCGGTCTCCGCGGCGATGTCGATCTCGGCGAGGTCGAAGGTCGTCCCGCGCGGCGGCACCGTGAGGCTCAGCGGCAAGGTCCGGATCGACGGGCTCCCCAAGACGGGCGTGTCGGTCGAGGTGCAGGTCAAGCGCCCGAGCGGCTGGTCGGCCGTGAGCATCCGCTCGGTCGACAAACGGGGCGTCTGGACCTACCAGCGCCGGCTCCGGACGGCCGCGAACGCGACGCTCCAGTTCCGGGCACGACTGATCCCAGCCAACGACGTGCCGGCCGGTGAGTCGAGGAGCACCTCGGTGAAGGTGCGCATCCGCTGAGGCGGGCGGTCCGTCGCGGCGACGCCACGGACCAGCGCGCCGCGGACACCCGTCCTGTGCCCGCAAGAGCGGCCAGTACGATGCCGCCCATGGCCCTCGCCCCCCTGCGCCGTGTGGTGCGCGTCGCGCCGATCGCACCGGACCTCGTCGGCCGGGCGCTGCTCGGTCGCCTCGCACGCCGGATCGCGGGGCGGTCGATCGACACCGCCACCGGCCCGGGCATCAACACCCGCGCGACGATCGACGCCGATCCGCGCGCCACGGTCGCCGCCCTGCTGCCCGGCATCACCGTCGATCAGCTCGACGCCTATGAGCGTGAGTACCTGGCGGTCGACCACGACCTCATCCAGCGGGCCGGGAGCCGCGAGCTGCCGATGCCGTCGATCTGGCGGACGGAGCACGGCACCGGACTCGCGCTCTACACGCTCGCGCGTGCCCTGGGGCCCGAGGTCGTCGTGGAGACCGGCATCGCCAACGGGTGGTCGTCGGTGATCTTCCTGCGCGCCCTGCAGCAGAACGGCCGCGGTCGCCTGCACTCCTTCGACGTGCGCGACGACGTGGGCCGACTCGTCGACCCGGCCGAACGGGAGCGCTGGCAACTCCACCTCCTCCGCCCCGCCACGCTCGGGGCCTTCGACCGCACGATCGCGGGCCTGGACCCGATCGGCCTGTTCTTCCACGACAGCGACCACTCCTACCTCCACATGCGTCTGGAGCTGCGGATGGCCGGCGCCCGGCTCGCGCCCGGCGGCGCGCTGTGCTCCGACGACGTGTCGCTCTCCCACGCCTACGTGGAAGCCTGCGAAGAGCTCGGCGTCATGCCGCGGCTGCTCGTCGACGGGCACAAGGCCAGCGGGTTCGCCGTCCGGTGACCGGCTCCGCGCCGCTGGTGTCGGTCTGCATGCCCGCCCACCGGGACACCGCCTTCTTCCGGGAGGCGCTCGCCAGCGTGCTCGCGCAGACCCTGGGCGACTTCGAGGTGATCGTCGGCGACGACTCCGGCGGTGAGTTGCGCGCGGCCGTCGACGACGCCGCCGATCCCCGCATCCGGTACCTGGAGCACCCCACCGCGCTCGGGTTCGTCGGCAACCACGAGGCGACCCTCGACGCCGCCCGCGGCCGCTACCTCGCGGTGCTCCACGACGACGACCGCCACCACCCCGCCTACCTGGAGCGCATGACCGGCGTGCTCGAGGCCGACCCACAGCTCGGGCTGGCGTGCTGCGACGTGTGGGAGGTCTTCCCCGACGGCCGCCGCCGTCGCCCCGGCGAGCGCATCCCCGAGGGCCGCTACGACGACTGGCTCCCGCTCGTCTTCACCCACGACTTCTTCATCCCCACCAGCACCGTGCTGCGGCGCGAGACGTGGGCGCAGCGGCGCACGAAGCCGTGGCCGGCGCACCCGATCGGCGACATCGTGCTCTGGTACGACGCGGCCGTCGACGGCACGCCGATGTACTGGGTGGGCGAGGCGCTGGCCGACTACCGCCGCCACGACGACCAGATCAGTGGCCTCCTCGCGACCCGCACGGCCGTCATCGAGATCAACGGTGGCTACGCGTTCCCCGACCGGCCCGAGGTCGACCGCCCGCGTCGGCGGCGGCTGGCCCGCGGGCACATCGGCCGCGGTGGGCTGCGGCTGCGCACCGGCGACG